>CAZUYI010000197.1:0-5171 GCA_964624095.1 uncultured Verrucomicrobiota bacterium
CCGGCGCGTAGCGGTCAAGCAGCAGCTCGACCAGCGGCAACACGAGGCCGGGGAACGCGAGCAAGCCCACAAGCAAAGCTTGAACCAGGTCATGGCGGCCACCATGCGGGTGGACCGCCACCGCCAGGAGACCGGCCACTTGGCCGCCCAATGCCAGCCGCTGAGCGCGCGCATCGCGCAGGCCGATGCGCTGATCGAGGAGCGGACAGGCCGCATCCGCGGCTACCGGTCGGCCATCGAGGAGCACACGCGCGGCCTGGCCGCTGCCGAGCAGCAGGTTCCCGACCTGGAAGCCGGCCGGCAGGGGCATACCGCGCGCCTCCAGGCCCTGCAGCAGGAGCGCGAGCGCCGGCAGGCCGCCTGCAAGGCGATCGAGGATCGGGTCCGGACCCGGCGCGGCACGATCGAGGCCCGGCGCGCCGAAAGCAACGACCTCGCGGTCCGGCGCACTGAGGCCCGCATGACCCGCCAGCACCTGCTGGACCGCGTGACCACCGAGTACCGCGTGCCGGCGGACGCCGTCATGGCCGCGGCCGAGCCGGCGTGGCCCGAGGCCGGCCGGCCGGCGCCCGAGGCGCTGGACGGCCAGATCGCGGAACTGCGGGCGCGCCTGGAAAGCATGGGGCCGGTTAATACCGGCGCCATAGAAGAATACCAGCAGTTGCAGGAGCGCTTCGCCTTCCTCACCCGCCAGCAGGACGACCTGGTCAAGTCCAAGCAACAGCTCATGGACATGATCCGCAAGATCAACCAGACGACCACGGACCTGTTTTCGAAGACCTTTGCCCAGATCAACGAGAACTTCCAGGCCATGTTCCAGCAGTTGTTCGGCGGCGGGGCGGCGAAGCTGATTCTGACGGACGAGGAGGACATCCTCGAGTGCGGCGTTGAAATCTACGCCCGCCCCCCCGGCAAGCGCTTCCAGAGCATTTCGCTCCTGTCCGGCGGGGAGAGCACCATGACGGCCGTGGCGCTGCTCTTCGCGATTTACATGGTCAAGCCGAGCCCCTTCTGCCTGCTCGACGAGATGGACGCCGCGCTGGACGACTCCAACATCCATCGCTTCGTCAAGGTCCTGCGCGGGTTCCTGAACCAGTCGCAGTTCCTGGTGATCACCCATAACCGCCAGACCATCGGCGCGGCCGGCACGCTCTATGGGGTCACCATGGAGGCAGACAAGGTGTCCCGGATCGTCTCAATGCGCTTCGCGGACCGGCCGGCCGGCGCCGAGGCGGCGCCGGCCGCACCGGTCCCGGCCGGCGCGCCGCCCGCCTGAGCCGCCGTCGGCGGCCTACTCGAGCGCGGGGACCGGCCGGCCGGTGACGCGGGCCAGGGCCTTGAGGCAGCGCACGTTTTCCGAGCGCGTGCCGACGGTCACGCGGATGTGGTCGGGAAGACCGTAGCCGTCCATGGGCCGCACAATCACCCGTTCCCTCTGGAGGGCCAGGAAGAGTTCCCGCGCGCGGCCGGTTTCCACCAGCATGAAATTGGTCACGGAGGGCACGAACGGCAGGCCCATGGCGCCGAGGGCATCCTCGAACAGGCGCAGGCCGTCGCGGACCAGGCGGCGGGTCTTGCGCACGAACGCCTCGTCCTCGAGGGCCGCCTCGGCCGCCTCCAGGGCCATGGCGCTGAAATTGAAGGCCTGACGCACCCGGTGCATCAGCGCGATGCCCTCCTCCGGCGCCACCGCATAGGCGATGCGCAGCCCGGCGAGTCCGTAGGTCTTGGAAAACGTGCGCAGCAGGATGACCTTGCGGCCCTCGCGCACGTAGCGCAGGGCGTCGGGCTGACGGTCCTCCGGCAGCAGTTCGATATACGCCTCGTCGAGCGCCACGACCACATGCTCGGGAACCGCGGCCATGAACCGGTCCAGGTCGCGGCGGCTCACCATCGTGCCGGTTGGGTTGTTGGGGTTGGCAATGAAGACCACCCGCGTGGCGGGCGTGATGGCCGAACGCATGGCGTCCAGGTCGTGGGTGAAGTCGCGCATGGGCACGCGGATCACGCGAGCGCGGAACATCTCGCCGATCAGCCGGAAGATGGCAAAGGCCCGGTCGGCCATGACCATGTCCACGCCCGGCCCCAGGAAGACGTGCCCGATGAACTCGATGAGCTCGTTGCTGCCGTTGGCGATCAGGATCTGGTCGGGCGAGATCCGCAGGCGCCCCGCCAGCGCGCTACGGAGCCGGTGCGCGCTGCTGTCGGGATAGCGATGCATGCGGGCGGCGGCCCGCCGCATGGCGCGCATGGCTCGCGGCGACGGGCCGAGTGCGTTTTCGTTCGATGCGAGCTTGACGATCGAGTCCGGGTCGTCGAAGCCCTGCTCCCGGGCCAGTGCTTCGATCGGCTTGCCGGGCTCGTACATGGCGAGTCCGGGAATCCAGGCATGGGCCACGCGTTTCATGGTCGGCCCTCGGGCCAGTCGGCGCGGGGATAGGATCCCAGCACGGTCATCCGGGTGCAATGGCGTTCTAGTTCAGCCAGCGCCCGGGCCACGCGCGGCGCGCGGGCGTGCCCCTCGAAATCCACGAAGAACAGGTATTCCCAGGGCGTGCGCTTGGTAGGGCGCGACTCGATGCGGGTCAGGTTGAGCCCGCGCCGCTTGAAGACGCCCAACGCGGCGTACAGGGCCCCGGCCCGGTGCTTCACGCTGAAGACAAGGGAGGTCTTGTCGGCGCCGGTGGGCTCGCCATACGAGCGGCCGAGCACGAGGAAGCGGGTCAGGTTTCCGCTCTGGTCCTGGATGTCGCGCGCCAGCACCCGCAGGCCGTACTGCTCGGCGGCCAGGCTGCCCGCGATCGCCGCCAGGCTCGGGTCGCGGCTCGCGAGTTCCGCTGCGCGGGCCGTGCTGGACTCCGGCACCAGGGGCACGCCGGGCAGCTCGGCGCGCAGCCAGGCGCGGCATTGTCCGAATACCTGCGGGTGGCTGGCAATCCGCCGGATGGCGGCCCGGGCGACCGTGGCGGACCGGGGACCGGAACGCACGAGCAGGTGATGGGACACCGGCAGATACAGCTCGGCGCAGATGGCGAGCGGAGTCCGCACGCACTCGTCAAGGGTCTGCGCAACCGCGCCTTCCGTCGAGTTTTCGATCGGCACCACGCCGTACTCCATCGCGCCCTTCTGAACGCCGTCGAACACGTCGCCGATGGAGTCGCAGGGAAGATAGGTCACCCCGCCCCCAAACCGCTGTACGGCCGCCTGGTGGGTGAACGTGGTGGCCGGGCCGAAATACGCGATCCGTAGCGGGCGTTCGAGGGCTCTCGAGAACGAGATGACCTCGCGGAAAATGGCCGACAGCGCCCGCGCGTCGAGCGGGCCCCGGTTCGCCCGGCGCACGTTGGCGAGCACGTCCTGTTCGCGGGCTGGCACGTAGACGTCGTCCACCGGCCGCTTGAGCTTGCCGACGAGCGCCGCCACGGAGGCCCGCTCGTTCAACAGCGCGACCAGCCGACGGTCCAGGGCGTCAATCTGCTTTCTGAGCGTGCTCAGCCGCATGGATTCCTCCCGCTCCGAATCAGGCCGGCTTCTCTCCGCGAGCCGCGTCCCCCGCCTCCGCGGGGCCGGCCTCGTCCGCGTCCGACGTCTCGTCTGCGTCCTCGCCGTCCGGCGCGCCCGGCGGCGCGGCCTCCGCGCCGGGGTCCGCCGGGTCCGGCGCGCCCGGCGCCGGGGCCTCCGCGCCGGGGTCCGCCGGGTCCGGCGCGCCCGGCGCCGGGGCCTCGTCGGACGGCTCTCCCGGAAGCGACCGGGCAGCCTGCTGGCGCCGGACATGGTCGGCGTCTCGCCGCGAGAGCTGCTCGATGCCCGGCAAATGCCGGATGCTGCTCAAGCCGAAATGCTCGAGGAACCGCTGCGTGGTGCCGTAGAGCAGCGGGCGGCCGGCCACGTCGCTGCGTCCGACGATGCGGATGAGCTGGCTTTCGAGCAGGTGCCGCATCATGGCGTCCACGTTCACGCCGCGCACGGCCTCGATGTCGGCGCGGGTAATCGGCTGGCGGTAGGCGACGATTGCCAGGGTTTCCAGGGCGGGCTTCGAGAGCCGGGTCGGCTTGTCGAGGTTGAGCAATTGCCGCACCCAGGGGCCGGCAGCGGGGTCGGACTGGAAGCGGTAGCCCCCCGCCACCTCGGCCAGGACCACGCCCAGCGGCTGGGCGGCCAGAGAGCGGGCGAGCTGCGCCAAGGCCGCCTCGATGTCGGCCGGCTGCACCTGTTGAAACCGCGCCGCGCCGTCACGCCCCGCCTGCGCGGCCTGGAGCAGCACCGCGCGCAATTCCGCAACGCTCATCGGCGCGCGGGCGGCAAACAGGAGGGCGCCGAGCACGGGTGTGAGATCCGGTTGCGCTTCGCTCATGGCCATGGGTTGTCCTTTCCGGGATGCACGAGGGATTCAGACGCCGGCGGGCGCCGCGTCCGCGCGCAGAATCACAATGGCGCCGAACACGCCGTCCTGGCGGGCCACCACCTGGCGCAGGCGGATCAGTTCGAGCAGGGCCAGGAACGTGCAGACCACCTCGTGGCGCGCGCTCAGAGGCTGAAACAGCTCCGCAAACACGAGGCGCGCACACTCGCGGACCCGCCTCAAAATGGCCTCGATGCCGTCGGCCACCGTGTAATGATCGGCATGGACCGCTCCGATCGTCCGGGGCTCGACGCGCTTGAGCGCCTCGTTGAACGCCGCGATGAGATCGAACAGCGTCACGTCGTCCAGGCCGAGCCCCGGCGGCGCGACGGGCACGGGGTCGTCGCCCTGGCGCAGGAACATGTTGCCCTGGACCTGTTCCCGCTCCTGGAGGTGGGTGGCGGCGTCCTTGAATTTCTTGTATTCGATGAGCTGGCGGATCAGGTCCCAGCGCGGATCCTCTTCCTCCACTTCGAGTTCAGGGCGCTCCTCCGGGGGCAGGAGCATGCGGCTCTTGATCATCATCAGCGTGGCGGCCATCACCAGGAACTCGCCGGCAATGTCCAGGTCCAGCATGCGCATCAGGTTCAGGTATTCCATGTACTGGCGGGTGATCCGCTCGATGGGAATGTCGTAGATGTCCACCTCGTCCTTGCGGATGAGGTAGAGCAACAGGTCAAGCGGTCCCTCGAAAATCTCCAGCTTGACCCGGTATGTGTCGTTGTCGGTCATAATTTCGCAGTTTCTCCCAAGCAGCCGTGTCTGGCGA
>CAZUYI010000197.1:5211-5604 GCA_964624095.1 uncultured Verrucomicrobiota bacterium
CGCGGGCCCTGGCCGCGCCCTCGGCCAGCACGCGGGCCACCGCGCCGGGATCCTGTTCCAGCCGCTCGCGGGCGCGCCGGAACGGCTCGAAGTGGGCGCCGAGGACGTCGGCCAGCATCTGCTTGACCTCGCCGTACCCCAGGCCGCCGGCGCGGTAGCGGGCCGCCAGCGCGGCCTGCTCGGCGGGGTTCGCGACCAGGCAGTAGAGCGCGAACAGCTTGCAGGTGTCCGGGTTCTTGGGCGCGGCCAGCGGCGTGCTGTCGGTCACCATGCGCTTGAAGCCCATGCCTACCTGCTTGCGCGCGCCGAGGTAGGCGCCGGTCAGGGTGTCGGCGCCACGGATCGCCTCGGGCGGGCCGTCGAACCCGATCTGCCCGCCACGCTCGCCGGGAC
>CAZUYI010000198.1:0-5587 GCA_964624095.1 uncultured Verrucomicrobiota bacterium
CGTGCGGACGCTCCTGCCGCGGGACCGGGCCTCGGAGAAGATCGGCGGGCCGGGCCGGGAGTTCTGGGTGGGCGGCAAGCAATGGCCGGCAAACGAGGCCATGCAGCGGCTGATGGCCGACGCGGACGGACGGCCGACGCCCGACCGGCACCTGTTCGGCCAGTGGCGGATGGAAATTTCGCCCGCGCAGGCCCGGACGCGGGACCTGTTCCTGCACCTGATCGAGGTGGGCGACAAGACGGCCCTTTCGGCCATGACGCCCTCGACCCTGATCGAGGATGACCGGACCGCCGGCGTGGAATTCCAGGCCGGACCGCGGACCGTGCGGGTGGTGTTCCACAAGGACGGGGACGTGGGCGGGCACATCCGGATCGCGGAAGGCGCCACGGTGCTGGCGGACCGGCCGCTGGCGACGACCGTTCAGAAACAGGAGGGCCTGGCGCTGGCCCGCTAGCCCGGCGCGCGTCTCCGGCACGCGGGGTGGCGGCCGGCATAGGCCGGGAAAAGAGGTCGGCTTTCGCTAAACAAAACCGCCAGTCGGTTTGGCTTTCGGCTCACCGGCCGGCCCCGCCATGCCTTGATTCGGGCGCGTGCCCATCGGTACGCATCCAAGCCCAGTCCGGGGCGACGCGTGGGGCGCACTATGGGAAAGGAACGCATGATGATTCACCAAATCCGGGTGGAATGGGGCGGGCTGACCGCGTACGTGGATCGGAACTTGACGCCGGTCTGCTGGGACGGCGGCGTCGACGTGCGCGGCGGGACACTCTCGTCCATTTGGGAGATTGATCCCGGCAGCCGGAGCAGCGGGTTCCAGTGCATCGGGCATTCGCTCGCTCCGCTCCCGGCCCCCACCTGGCGCTCGCGGACCGATCAGTCGGTGGGCGGCGTCGTCCTGGAACTTGAAGGCGGGCCCGGCTGCGTGGTGGCCGTCACCACGCTCCAGAAGTCCGTCGAGTTCACGCTCGGCGACCTGCTGGCCCGGCGGTATATCCGCTGGCCGGTGGGCGCCAGGTATTCCGGGCTCAGCCTGTGCGCCATGGTGGACGGGGAAGGGCCGTTCCCCGCGGAGGCGCCCGTGGCGGCGGGCTGCCTGGACGCGCGCATCCGGGCCGCCGATTTCAAGGGCGCCACCCGCTACGGCCGGTGCGTGGACCACCCGGCCGCCTGGCTCGGGCCGGGCGCCGAGTCCGGGGCGGCGTTCCGGCTGGCGCGGGCCCCGCGCGAGTCCGAAGCGTGCCAGTCGGCGTTCCTGCTGGAAGTGCGGCTCTCGCTGAGCGACCGCCTGGATAAAGCGCAACTCGGCGAGTGCCGCTACAGCCCGGTCACCGTCCGGGTCAACGGCCGGGTCGTGGGCGCCGGGCCCGTCTATTTCAGGGCGATGCGGCGTATTCCCTGGATGGAATTCGCGCCGTTCGCCGTGCCGCGGGCCTGCCTGCGGGCGGGGCACAACACGATCACGGTCCGGAACGACAGTGAGCGGGAGTGCCTGGCCGTGATGGCGGGCCAGCTCCGGGAAACTCTCGAAACGGACCTCGAGATCGTCGCCGCGCCGCGCTGGCTGCTGGCGGGCGACCGATGCGTTGTCGCCGTGCGGGCCCTGCGGGCGCATCCGGCCGTGACGATAGCCTGCCGGGGCGGGCGGTATGACGGAGCCTCGCCTCGCGCGCTGGCGCCCGGACTCCATCGCCTACCGTTTCTTGCCGGGCCCGGCCCCGCCCCGCTCGAGATCAGGTTGCGGACGGCGTCCGCGCGGCGCGCCGTAACCATTCCGGTCTACGCCCTGTCCCGGGAAACACCATCCTGGAAAGTGGGCGTGCTGCTGGCCTGCGACAATCACGACGAGGCGTCCGGCGAGGTGGACCGCGCCCTGGCCCACATGAGCGACACGCAGATGGGCAACTATGTCCAGTTCCACCTCGACACGCCCTACATGGGCTGGAACAACGTCCTCCGCGCGACGCCCGGGCAGTGGCGCCGCTGGGCCCGCCTGATGAAGGAACGCGGCCTCTACTTCTCCCTGTGGAGCATGATGGGCGGTTGGCGGAATTTCCCCTGGATCGGCGGGAAGGAGTGCTGGAATCCGGCGCTGAACATCTATGAGATCGCCCGGATCCTGAAAGACGAGGCCGGCGAATGCTTCTTTTCCGCCCACACGCACGAGTATTCCCACTGGGTATACGGGTCCCTGCCGTGGGACGAGGCGCCCGGCTGGACCATGCAGGACGCCCGGGAGCGCTATGTCCGGTTGGCGGCGGGCATCGAGCTGATCGAGGGCGTGCCCCGGCAGGGCGGTCTCGCGACGCCGCTGATGGGCTACGATTACGAGGCGGGCATCGATCACGTGGCCGTCGAGACCATGGGCGTCAACGCCATGCACCTGTTCGCCGCCGCGCGCGGCGCTGCCCGCGCCTTTGGCAAGCCCGTCTGGGGCGGGTATTCCGCCGTCTATTGGTGCAAGGCGCCCGACGATTTCACGAAGCTGACGCTCAACGCGCTCAACCTCTACCTGACCTATGCCGCCGGCGGCCGGTTCACCGTGTCCGAAGGCGGCCATTTCCAGGTCCCGCTGTCCGATCATCCTCAGGGGTTTTACAGCGCGGAGACCGCCGGCCTGCGCCGCGTCATCCGGGAGTTCTACCGCTACGTTCACACCCATCCCCGCCGCGGGCGGCCGGAGGTCCGGCTGGCCCTGGCCCAGGGCAACCATGCCTGCGAGCTTATTTCGTTCCCGCTCCCGTTCATGACGGGCGGGAACCAGGGCATCGCGATGAATTATGTCTGGGGCGGACTGGGCAGCAAGACGGACATGGAGCAATGGGCTTTCGACAACCCGGAGCGGGGCGTGGCGCTGCTCGACGAGTGGATGCCCTACTGGCAGGACGGCCGGCATATCCGGCACTGGTTCACCGGCACACCCTTCGGGGCGTTCGACGTGGCGCCCGCCTGGAAAACGGATTCCAAGGTCCTGGACGAATACGCGGTGCTCGCATTCCTGGGCTGGAATACCATGACCCCGGCCATCCACGACCGCCTGCGGGCGTATGTCAAGAAGGGCGGCACCCTGTTCCTGACCATACCGCACCTGTCCACGCGCGCGGACCGGGCGTTCCTGAAGACCATGGACGACCTGCGCCTGATCCATGGGGGCGACCTGCGCGAGCTGTGCGGCGTGACTATCAAGGGCCCGGGCTTGCCATGGAAAGACGGCAAGGCCGCCTGGACGCCGGCGGCGCACACCCTGACCGGCCTATCGGGCCGGACGTACGGGCTGAGAGCCCGCGACGCGTGGCGCGTGGCCGAGGTCGCCCTCGAGCCGTCGGCCCGGGTCCTGGTCCAGGACGCGGAACGGGGAGTGCCGCTGCTGGTCGAGCACCGGCTCGGCAAGGGCCGCGCGTGGCTGCTGACGGCCTGGGCTTATCCGGGGCACCCGGCGCTCGAGCCGCTCGTGCGGGACATTTTGGCCGAACTGGGCCGACGCTCGCTGGGCGCGGTCGAGCTCGAAGACTTCAGCCGCGAGGTGGCCTGGCACGTGTGGCGGGACGAGACCGGGTTGCGCACCGTGTACCTGCTCAACACCGACTGGACGGAATCCGGGAACATCAAATCCTGCCGCCTGCGCCTGGACCGGACCTGGATTCCAGTCGCCGTCCGCGAGGGCGCTCCGACCGCGGTAACCTGGCGCGGCCCGCTGGCCGCGGTGGCGTCTGGCCCGGACCTGTACGTGGAGGACATCACGCCGGTGGGCCGGGGCCGCTACGCCATTGCGGTGCACGGCGCGGGCCGCGCGTCCGTGGAAATTCACGCCGTGACCGGCCACCTGACCGGCGCGGATGAGACACGCGTCCGCGGCAAGCCGTGCACCCGCCTGGCCGTCCGCCTGGATTTCCGGAGGGCGACCCGGCGCGAGTTCGCGGTTCACTGGGTGAGCGCCTCTTGAGCCCGCGCGCATCCAGCCGCCGCGCCCTGCCGCTGTCCAGCCGCTCGACGCGCTCGTTGTCATGGCCCTGTATCCAAAGCTCATCGGGAGAACTGGTATGAACAGAAAAACCATGCGGATATGGACGGTTGGCGTTAGCCTGGCGGCCAGGATGGGCTTGGCGGGGGCAGCCGGCGCGGACCTCGCCTGGCCGACGGACTGGACGGTGTTCGGGCCCGTGCCGCCGGATCCGGGCCGGCCGGTGCCGGATCGGATGCTGCTGCAGTCCGCCGCAAAGGCATTGGCCGGCGTTCCCGGGGCGCTCGAGCTCGGAGGGAAAAACTACCCGGGCCGCCCCGCCGCGCTGGAGTCGGGCGCAACGCTGGACCTGGGCGCACTCTTCGGGGATCTGCCGCGCGGCGCGACGGTCTTCCTGGCGGCGCCGCTCAACACCGAGCGCCTTCAGACCGTGCGGATGGGGGCGGGCGCGAACTGGTGGATGCAGTGGTGGCTGGACGGCAAGCCGGTATACGACACGCTGGCCGCCGGAAACCGCCATCCAGTGATCGGCGCGTTGAACCACACGTTCGACCTGTCGCTGAGTCTGGGCGCGCACGTGCTGGCGGCGGCGGTGGTGGCGGGCAAAACCGGCTGCACGTTGGCGGTGGCCGGCCCGCGGGATGCGCAACCCAAGCCGCTTCCCGCCGCCTCGGAAGCGGCGGGCGTGGCCTGGCCGGAGACCTGGACGGCATTCGGGCCCGTGGCTTCCGTTGCCTTCCGGCTGACACCTGACCCGGCGAAGCTGGTGGCCGGCGAGCTCCTGGCCGCCATTCCCCGGGAGCTGGAGATCGGCGGGACATCGTTTGCGGCGCGGCCCGTGCGCCTCGAGAACGGCCGGCTGGACCTGGCCACGCAGCTGGGCGTGAAGCAGGTCGGCCAGCCGGTCTACCTGCTGGCGCCCGTGACGGCGGCATCCGACACGACGGTGACGATCGGGGCGGGGGCGGGCGGCTGGATGCAGTGGTGGCTGGACGGCCGGCCGGTCTATGACACGTTCTATAGCGGCGGGAACGGCTCCCGGCACGTGACCGGCACGGACCACGTGTTCGACCTCGTGTTGAGCCGGGGCGCGCACGTGCTGGCCGTGACGGTGGTCAGCGGGGATTTGGGCGACTGGGAGTTCGCGGTCACCAGCCCGCGGGAGTGGCTGGCGCAGCCGTCCGCGTTCAAGGCGCTGATGGAGGCAGGGCGGCGCCAATATGCGCCCGGGCACTGGTCGTTCGCCATCAACTACCCCGCGGCGCAGGGGCTGTTCCGGCGCGCGCTGGCGGCGGCGTCCACCGACAAAGAGAAGGCGGGCGCGGGCCTGGCCGTGGCCGACGCGCGGCTGGAGGATTTCATGCGGCAGACGGACCTGGCCTCGATCCGCGCGGACTACGAGGCCGTGTTGGCCCTGGGGGAGGCCGCCCCGCGCGAGCAGGCGCAAGGCTTGCTGGGCATCGGGCAGACGTTCCTGCGGGAGAAGCAGTACGAGAAAGCGCGCGCGTTCTTTGCGAAGGCGGGCGAGCGGTGGAACGATCCGGACTGGGCCGCCGAGGTGCAGTTCGCCGTGGCGAAGAGCTTCCTGCAGGAGCGGCGGCTTGATGACGCCCGGCGCGAACTGGGCCG
>CAZUYI010000199.1:0-5557 GCA_964624095.1 uncultured Verrucomicrobiota bacterium
CGCCGCCCGGGCGGGTGCGGCCTTGCCGGCGCCCTGCGGCGGGGCGGGCCGGTGCGGCCAGTGCCGCGTGCGTGTGATCTGCGGCGCCTGCGAGCCGACGCCCGCCTGCCGTGCGGCCTTCAGCCCCGCCGAACTGGAACAGGGATGGCGCCTGGCCTGCCAGGCGCGGCCGGCCGGAGACCTGGTGGTCGAGGTGCCGCCGGGCGCGTGCCGGGCGGCGCCGCCCGCCGCCGCGGGCCCGGCGGAGGACGCGGACGCTCCGGCCGCGCGGCGGCCGGCGGTCGTCAAGCGGGCGATCCGGCCGGCGGCCAAGCCCGGCGATGCCCGCGCCGAGTCCGACCGGCTGCGTGCCGCGTTGGAACCGGAGCCGTTCGAGCGGTTCGGGCTTCGCGCGCTGCGCGCCCTGCCGGGGCTCCGGGCCGCCCGGCAAACCGGTGCGACGGCCGTCCTGGCGGACGGCGAGCTGCTGGACCTGGAGCCCGGCGATACCACGGCCGCCTGTTACGGGGTGGCCGTGGACCTCGGCACGACGACGCTCGCGGCCGAACTGGTGGACCTCGCCGCAATGCGGGTCATCGGGGCAGCCTCCGCCTGGAATCCCCAGGCGGCGCACGGGGACGATGTGCTGTCCCGCATCCAGTTCTGTCGCGGCCGGCCGGCCGGGCTGGCGCAGCTCCAGGCGGCCGTCATGAAGGCCCTGAACACGCTGGTGACCGGCCTGGTGCGCGGCGCCGGGATCGCGCGCGAGCGCATCTACGCGATCACGGTGGCCGGCAATACCGCCATGCAGCAGGTGGCGTGCGGCATTGATCCCTCGGCGCTCGGCGAGCTTCCGTTTGCGCCCGTGGTCGCCGAGCCGCTCCGGCTGAAGGCCGGGGCGCTAGGGCTTCGCGCGCATCCGGAAGCCCTGGTCCGGGTGTTTCCGGCGATCGGCGGGTTCGTGGGCGGCGACATCGTGGCCGGGCTCCTGGCCACCCGGCTGAACGCCGGAACCGCAACGCGGCTGTTCATGGATATCGGCACCAACGGGGAAATGGTCCTGGCCCACCAGGGACGCCTGACGGCCGCGTCCGTGGCGGCCGGGCCGGCGTTCGAGGGGGCCCGGATTTCCTGCGGGATGCGCGCCGCCGCCGGCGCGATTGCGGAGGTCGCCCTCGGCGACGACCTGGCTCTGCGCGTCATCGGCGGGACGCGCCCTGCCGGGCTCTGCGGTTCCGGCCTGATTGACACGGCGGCCGAACTGTTGCGCGCCGGCATCCTCGATCCCGGCGGACGGCTGCTCGAACCGCGGGAATGGCCGGACACCTGCGGCCCCGCCCTGCGGCGCCGGGCCGTGCACCCGGGCGGCCAACCGGGATGGCTGCTGGCGGACGCCGCCCACAGCGCCTCGGGGCGGGCCCTCGTGCTCACCCAGCGTGACCTGCGCGAACTGCAGGTGGCCACGGCCGCCGTCCGGGCCGGGATCGGCATCCTGCTCGGGCAGCGCGGGCTGTCATCGCGCGATCTCGACGACGTGCTGATCGCGGGCGCCTTTGGCACGTTCATTCGGCGGCATCAGGCGCTCCGAATCGGGCTCCTGCCGCCCGTCCCCGAGTCCCGCATCCGGTTCGTCGGCAACGCGGCGCTACTCGGCACCCGGCGCGCCCTTCTGGCGGAGTCCGACTGGGCCCAGGCCGCGGCCTTGGCCCGCACCGTGGAGCACGTGGACCTGTCGCAGGCGCCCGGGTTCCAGGAGGCCTTCAGCGAGGCGATGCGCTTCCCGGAATCCGGGCCGGACGCGGGCGGGTAGTCGCCGCGCCGGCCGGCGTTGACTTCCGCGCCGTGTTCCGGCATAGTCCCTTGCGCCGTGCCGGGGCGCCATGCCCCGCGGCCTGCCGGGATCCCGTCCATGAGTGCTGCGCGCATCCTGATCGTGGAAGACGAGGCGATTGTCGCCAAGGATATCCAGACCAGCCTGGCGCGACTGGGCTACACGGTGCTCGGCGCGCGCGCCAGCGGCGAGGAGGCCGTGGCGGCAGCGCGCGAGCTCCAGCCGGACCTGATCCTCATGGATATCAAGCTCAAGGGGCCCCTCGACGGCATCGAGGCCGCGGCCCGCATCCGGCGCGACCGGGAAATTCCCGTCATCTACCTGACCGCTTTCACCGACGATGACACCCTGCGCCGCGCCACGGCCACGGACGCGTTCGGCTACCTGCTCAAGCCGTTTGAGGACCGCGAGCTCCGCTCCACGATCGAGATGGCCCTCTACAAGCATACGATGGAGCGCCGCCTGCAGGAGAGCCGGGAATGGCTGGAAGCCGTCCTGCACTGCATCCGCGACGCGGTCATTGCCACCGACGGCCAGGGCCGGATCCAGTTCATGAATCCCATGGCCGAGTCGCTCACCGGCTGGCGTCAGCCGGAAGCCATCGGCCGGAAACTGACGGACGTGTTCTGCCTGGTCCGGGCCGATCAAGGTCCGCTCGGCGACTCGGACATGGCCGCCATGCTGGAACACGGGAGCAGCAGCCAGCCGAATGACCGATCGGTGCTCGTGTCGCGCGATGGGAACCGGATCCCCGTGGCCCACGGGGCGGCGCCCATCCGCTGCGCCCGCGGGCTCCTCCACGGCGTCGTCGTCAGTTTCCGGGACATCACGGAGCACCAGGAGGCCCAGGACCGCGAGCGCCAGCTCCAGGATCGGCTCGCCCGCGGCCAGCGCATGGAATCGCTGGGCCGGCTGGCCGGCGGCGTGGCCCACCAATTGAACGGCGTCCTGGGCCCCATGCTGGCCTATCCCGACTTGATCGCCAGGACACTGCCGGACGACAGCCCCGCGCGGCAGGACCTCGACATCGTCAAGAATTCCGTGCGCAAGGCGCTCGAGGTGGTGCGCGACCTGCTGACCCTCGGCCGGATCGGGCACGACGCCATGCTCCCGCTGTCATTGAACCGCCTCGTCGAAGAGACCTTGGCGTCGCCAGCCGCGCTGGAGCTCCAGCGCCAGGCGCCGCTGGTCGCCATGCACCTCAAGCTGAGGGAGCCCCTGCCGCCCGTGCGGGGATCTGGCCGGTTGCTGCGCGATATGCTCCTGAACCTCCTGGCCCATGCGTTTGATGCCCTGCCGCAGGGCGGGGCGGTAACCCTGGCGACCGCGGCTGAGCGGCTCGACGCGCCGCTCGCCGGCTACGAGCTGATCCCACCCGGCTCCTACGTCACCCTCTGCGTGCGCGATACCGGACACGGGATCGGCGAGGCGGAGCGCGCCCGCCTGTTCGAACCGTTCCATGAGGCGGCGGACGCCGATCCGTCCGGCCGGCGCAGCGGCCTCGGGCTGGCGGTTGTCTACGCCGCGCTCAAGGAACACAAGGGCTGGATTGACGTGCGCTCGACTCCGGACTCCGGCAGCGACCTGGTGCTGTATCTGCCGGCCGACGAATCCCGCACGGCGCCCGGCGAGCCGGAGTCGGCGCCGGATTTCCGCGGCCATGAAACCATTCTGGTGGTGGACGACGAGGAGGAGCAGCGCCTGACGTCGGCCCGCTGGCTGCGCACGATGGGCTATAATGTGCTGACCGCGCCCAATGGCCGGGCGGCCATCGAGTTGTTCGAGGCCGCCGGCCGCACCCAGGCCCCGGCCGTGGATCTCGTGCTGCTCGACATGGTCATGGCCGACGAGTTCGACGGGCTCGATACCTACCGCCGGCTGCAGGAGCTGGCGCCGGGCCAGAAAGCGGTCATTGCCAGCGGATTCGCGGTCACCGGACGCATCAAGCAGGCCATGGCACTCGGGGCGGGCCAATACATCCAGAAGCCCTACACTGCCGAAGAGCTGGGCCGGGCCGTCCGCCGCGAACTCGACAAGCCGTGAGCCGTCAGACCCGCTCGCCGCGGCCGGAACCGGCGGACCGGGCGCCACGCGGCGGCGCCGGATGCTCGGCCTCGACCACGATGGCAATCCCGCCTCGCGCATTGAAACGGCCGGTAACACGGGCCCGACGCGGCCGGCAAGTCGCCACGACGTCCTCCAGGATGCGGTTGACCGCCGCCTCGTGGAAGGTGCCGTGATTGCGGTAGGATCCGAGGTAGAGCTTAAGGGACTTGCTCTCGATGCAGCGCCGGGCCGGGCTGTACGCAATCTCCAGGTGCCCGAAGTCCGGCTGTCCCGTGATCGGGCAGAGGGAGGTGAATTCCGGGCAGTCGAACCGGACCCAATAGGCGCGGCGCGGGTACGGATTGCGGAATGTCTCCAGGCGGGCCGCGTCGGGCGAGTGCGGTAGGGCAGCCCGACTCCCGAGCAGGGTCAACTCCCGGGTTGGCCGGGCGTCGCGTGGCGGGCGGTTCGGGATCATGGCGAATTCCTCGATGGAGCGGAGTTCGGCCCGCGCGGCGTATCCGCCGGCGCGGGATGGGGCAGGGGCCTGTCTGAGGTATCGTCTCCGGGCACGATGGCCCCGTGTGCGCGCAGCAGGGCGCGCAGGCGGTCCAGGGGCAGATCGGCGGGATCAAGGGCTGCCCGAGCCGAAAGCGCGGCGGCGGCGCCGGCCGCCTGGCCCATGGCCATGCAGGGCGCCTTGACACGCAGCGCCGAGTTCGCGGCCTGGTCGCTCGAAACGCAGCGGCCGGCGGCCAGCAGGAATCGGCTGCCCTCGGGCAGCAACGCGCCCAACGGGACGGTAGGCCGCACCCCGCGCGCCAGCGCCCGTGTTTCCACGTAGTCGAAGCGGTGGATATCGATCGGATAATGGGCGTAGCAGACGGCGTCCTCGAAGCAGCGGCCGGACTCGTAGTCCGACGCCGTGACGGTCTGGCGGCCTCGGATGGTGACGGTTTCGCGGATGCCGCACTCGACGGCGCACTCCGCGATCCGGCAGTGCTCGAGCCCCGGCTGGCGCCGGAAGAAGCGCAGCAGGCGCATCATGGCCTGGCGCCCGGCGATGTCCGCCGCCGACTTGCCTTCGCTCGTGCGGGCATCGGCCTCAGGCAGGTGAAGCTTATTGCCGCCGTATGACTTGAGAAAATGCGATACGGCGCCGCGCGCCCAGCCCGAATCCGTCAGCCGCACGTCGCCCCGCGTCGCGGCGGCCTCGAAGGCGCGCTGGATCGCGGGGTAATCGAGCGACTCGGCATCGTAGCCGGTCACGGTGAAAATGAGCGTCGCCGGCTGCAGGACCGCGCTGCGGCACAGGTCGTAGCCGGCCAGTCCGACCACGTTGGCATCGCCGGTGCAGTCCACCAGTACCCGTGTCTCCAGGCTGCGCAGGCCGGTCTTGGTGCAGACCGTCAGGGTCCATTCGGAGCCGGGCCAAACGGCGTCCGCCGGCATGGCGTGGAACAACGTGTCCACGCCGGCCTCGCGCAGCGCCTCGTCGCAGACGGCGGCATACACGGCGGGATTCAACAGGAACCGCACGCGGTCGCGCCCGGCGGGGTCGGGCAGGGGCTCGCCGCACTCTTGCAGCGCGCGGCCACACAGCTCCCAGCCGATCCCGGCAATGATCGGGCGCCCTTCCGCGTGAAAAAAGTCGGGAGCCGGGTTCCGGGTTTACGCGCTCTTCCCAGCTTTCTTTTAGCT
>CAZUYI010000200.1:0-5532 GCA_964624095.1 uncultured Verrucomicrobiota bacterium
TTTCGTAGATGGATTTCGGAAACGGGTTGGACTTCTGGAAGACCATGCCGACGCGTTTGCGCAGCTCGATGACATCGACGCGCGGGTCGTAGATGTTGATGTCGTCGATGCGGATCTCGCCGCTGCCGATGCGGGCGACGTCGACGAGGTCGTTCATGCGGTTCAGGCAGCGCAGGAGGGTGGTCTTGCCGCAGCCGGACGGGCCCAGCAGGAAAAAGCACTCGCCGTGGCGGATGGAGAGGGAGACGGCGTCCGCGGCCGTCTGCGCGCCGAACCGCTTAGTGACGCCCTGGAGCTCGATATTCATGTCAGGCGCGGGCCGGCGCCGCCCGGGCCGAGTGCCGCTTCTGGAGGAGCTGCTGGACGATCATGATGACCTGGTTGGCCGACCAGTAGAGGACGAGGGCGGACGGCATCATATAGAACATGACCAGCATCATGCCGGGCATGAGGTAGAGCATCATTTTCTGCTGGTTGGGGTCCGAGGTGGGCGTCAGTGCCTGCTGCAGGTACTGGGTGGCGGCCATGAAGAGGGGCAGGATGTTCAGCGGGATGGGGAGCACGCCGGCGAGGAGCCGTTCGGGCTCGCTGAGGTCCTTGATCCAGAGGAAGCCGGCGAAGCGCAGCTCGATGGCCTGGCGCAGCACGACGAACAGGGCAATGAAGACGGGAATCTGGATCAGCATCGGCAGGCACCCGCTCACGGGATTCACCTTGTGCTGCCGGTAAAGCGCCATGGTTTCTTCCTGGACCTTGCGCGGGTTGTCCTTGTATTTCTTGCGCAGCTCGGCGATCAGCGGCTGCAGCGCCTGCATGCGTTTCATACTTTCAGTGCTCTTGTGGGTCAGCGGCCAGAAGAGAACCCGGATCAGGACGGTGAGCACGATGATGGCCACGCCGTAATTGGGGATCACCTCGTACACCCGGTTGAGTACGAAGAGCAGGAACCGGCACAGCGGTTTCCAGAAGCCGAACTCCATCACTTCTTCCTGGTGCAGGCCCAGGGTGCGCAGCAGCGAGTAGCGCTTCGGGCCAGCATAATACCGGAACGCGGTCGTCGTTGCGGCGCCCGGCGCCAGCGTGACGGCTGGCAGGCGCACCCCGGCGGCCAGTTCCGAGACGACCGCCCGGCGCGGCGCGCGGGCGGGATCGTCGGATTCGCCCGGGCCCGGGGCGCGCCGCGCGTTCAGGCGGAACCCCGCCGCGCCTCCCTCCGGCGCCAGGATCTGGACGAAATACTTGTTCTTGAGCGCCAGCCAGTCAATGGCCGCCGAATCGGGTGCCTCGATGGCCCGCGGCAGGGCGGTTCCGGGCGGCGCCTGTTTCTTGAACCGCTTGGGCAGATCCGCGCCGAGGTGCTTGACGCCCTCGCCGGCGCTGGCCGGGAGGATATCCAGGCCCAGCGTATCGCCGCTGACGGGCGCCGTGCCCGAGGTGTCGAGGCGCATCGAGCCGAGTGGCAGCACGCGCGCCGGGACCGCGGCCGCCTGGGCGGCGGTATTGGACCAGATCTCCTCGATGACCATCTGGTAGTCGGCGCCGAAGGTCACTCGGCGGGTCAGGCGCAAGCCGGAAGGGCTTTCGGCGGTCAGGCGCAGGCCGCCGGTTTCGGGGTCTGGCTGCAGCTCGAAATCGGCGGCGGCGTCCAGGCCCTGCAGCCCGGTATCCGCATAGACAAACGCCGGCGCGTCGGAAAAATCGAGCTGGATGGGACCGCTATTCGTGTCCACGGTGCGCCGGTAGGCCTTCAACTGCACGGCCGTCAGCCCGCCGCCGCGCGAGGTGAACGTCAGGACGCTGCGCGCGTTGGTCAAGACGGCCAGTTGCTCCGGGCCTCGCGGAAGCGAGGGGCGGGGCGCCGGTTCAGGTGCCGGCTCGACGGCCGGTGCGGGTGCGGGGGTGGCGGTGACGCACACGGACTATCTGGGGCGGGTGCGGAGGGGGGCGCCGCATCAGAGGGTGCGGCGCCCTCGCCGGCGGGTGCCGGGGCGCGGCTGGGGGCGACGTACCGGGAATAAATGACCGGCCAAAGGAGCATCGCCGCAAACAAGATCGCCACGATGACCATGTCTTGCTTTTTCATCGTCAAGGCACTCTGTCCAGGCCGCCGGGATGAAAGGGATGGCACTTGCCGAGGCGGAGTATGCCCAGACACATCCCTTTCAGGGCGCCGTGCCGGCGGACAGCCTCGGCGCAATACTCGGAGCAAGACGGGTAAAAACGGCAGGCCCCGCCGATCCAAGGCGAGAGGCAAGCCTGGTACGCGCGGATCAGGAAGAGCAAAACGTGTTTCATGGCTTGGCTATACCGGGATGGCGCGCTCCGCGGCTCCCGGCGGGGCAGCCGGGCCCGACCGTATTCGCCCCGCCATGGCCGCCAGCTCGGCGACCAGGTCGGGCCAGGCTGCCCTCAGGATGGATGGCCGGGCCACAAGCACACACTCAAACCGGCCGGGCCACCGGGCCTGAACGGCCCGAACCGCCGCCCGGAGGCGACGCTTGGCGCGGTTGCGCTGAACGGCCCCGCCCACGCGCCGACTGGCCACCACGCCCACCGCCGGGCCGGGTCCGGAAGCCGGGGCGCTCCAGATCACGAGGAACCGTCCGAACACTCGCCGGCGCTCGCCGTACACCCGTTCGAACTGGGCGCCGCGCGTCAACCGCCGGATGGGCGGGCTCCCGCGCTCGGGCACCTCGGGCGGAACCGTCATGGTACGCGTTACACGGTGAGCCGGCGGCGCCGCGCGCGGCGGCGGTTCGACAGGATCTTGCGGCCGTCCGCCGTGCGCATGCGGGCGCGGAATCCGTGTTTCCGTTTGCGTTTCTTGACCGATGGCTGATAGGTTCGTTTCATGGGCGACTCGTGCGGACACAGTCCGGTTCCGGCGCTGTAAAGTCGGGCAGTATAGCGCCGCCCGCCAGCCTGTCAAGGACCGGTTAATGCAGGGCGCGGAGCGCGAGCGCCCCGCCGACCAGCAGTGCGCCGAACGCCAGCGTCAACCACTCGAAGTAACGGTCAATGAACTGCTTGATGGGCGGCCCGAAAAAAAAGAACAGGGCCGCCACCAGGAAGAACCGCAGCGAGCGGCCCAGCAGGGAGCCGAGCACGAGGTCCTGCCAGAAGCGGATCTGGCAAATGCCGCCGGCCAGCGTGAACACCTTGTAGGGAATGGGCGTGAACGCCGCCGTGAACACGTAAAACAGGGCGTTGTCCTGGTAATAGCTCTGCACGCGGGCGAAGGCCGCCTCCGCATGGTACAGGGTGATGATCGGCCGGCCGATCGTTTCCCAGAAAAAATAGCCGATGCCATACCCCGCCATGCCGCCCAGGACGGAGCCGAGGCTGCACAGGGCGGCATAATACCAGCTGCGCCGCGGCCGCGAGAGGGCCAGGGCAATCAGCAGCACATCGGGCGGGATCGGGAAAAACGAGGATTCCGCGAAGGCCAGCAGGAACAGGGCCGGCACCCCGTACGGGGTGTCCGCCCAGCGGAGTACCCACTGGTAGAGCCGCTTGAGCCAGGCGATCGGCGAGGCGTGCCGGGCGGTGTCGGGCGCCGCGCCGCTGCTCATAGGAAGCACCGTAGGCCGGTTTTCAGCCCGATGGAATGCCGCTTGGATTCGCCGCCCTGCACGAACGCCTCCTCCGTCGCCCACTCGCAAACCAGCTCCGTGTACACCGCTACGCTTTCGGATAAGAAGAACTTCAAGCCCACGGCCGGCTGCGCCACGAGATAGGAGCTCCCGGCCACATGCCGGTAATAATCGCCAAACCGGTAGCGCAGGCCCAGCCCGACGTATGGCATGACGAACGAATCGAGATCCAGGTTGTATTCTCCGAAGAGCCCCAGCCCGGCCCCCATGTCGGTGCCGTCATACCGCCAGTCCGCCAGGCCGCCGACTTCCAGGTTGTCCCGGATCAGGTACCCGGCTCCCGCCTCGATCAGCCAGTCGAGCTTGTCCTGCGGGTTGTCGAAGTCCACCGCGCCGCCCAGCCGCAATTCCCACGTGTCCATGGGCAGCGTGGCGCTCCATGCGCGGGCCGCCGCTACCAGCATGGCCAGCACGATCGCCCGTTTCATGCCGTGTGCCCTCCGTTCGTGATGCCCATCCGCTCCCGCCGCGCCCCAGGCCGGGGCGCGGACCGGCCACGACAGCCGGTACATGGGGCGTTATTATTCCAAGCGGGCCAGCCCGGTCAAGCCGTTTTTCCAAACTCAGTGTCAGACCTAAACAATAAATAATAAGGGGGTGGCCGATGATGTATCTAGCTTGCAGAGGATCACGAGAGGCCATTCGCAAGGCGCCCGCCTCTCGGCCCTGGCCGGGCAGGGGTTCATCGCCAAGCCTACAATCGTGCCCCGCGCTCGTTGCACGAGTCTTCCGCAGTCGCCCCACGCTTCGCGGGCCCGCAGGTGCTCTTAGCGCTTGAACGCGCGGCCGCCCCGTGGTATACGGTACGGGCAGGAGCAACTCGGGAAGGGCCATCTTCCGCGGCACCCGTGCCGCCGAACGGCCAGCCGAGGAGATGTTCGCGGGGCGCCCGGCCCTCGAGCCGGGACAGCCGCTCGGGCGCCACCGGGCAGGGAGGGATTGTCTCATGACAGTATGCGCATCCGGGTCCGGGCCGTTGTTCATGGATCCCGACCCCGAGCCGGCCCGAGCCTTTTTCCGCGACCATAAGTCGCGGGCGCTGACCGACAAAGTGATGTCCGTGTCCGAGGCGGTACGCCGCTTTGTGGCCGACGGCGACTACGTGGCTTCCGGCGGATTCGGCAGCAACCGGATCGCGACCGCGGCCATTCACGAGATCCTGCGCCAGGGCCGCCAACATCTCGGCATCTGCGGGCATACGACGACCCACGACTTTCAGCTCTTCTGCGCGGGCAACCTGGACGGGCGCCGGCTCGTGGCGCGGGTGGACGTGGCCTACATCGTGGGCCTCGAGGCCCGGGGCCTGTCGCCCCAGGCGCGCCGGGTCATGCAGCGGGGCGACGTCGAGGTGTGCGAGTGGACCAACTACTCGCTGGCCTGCCGGTTCCGCGCCGCGGCGGCCGGCGTGCCGTTCGCCGTGGTGCGCAGCCTGCTCGGCACCGATACCTTCGCGCGCAGCGCGGCCAAGGTGATCGAGTGCCCGTTCACCGGCCGGCCGGTGGCGGCCGTGCCGGCGCTCTATCCGGACGTGGCGCTCATTCACGTGCACGAGAGCGACCGCCACGGGAACAGCCGCATCCGGGGCATCTCGGCGGCGGACATCGAGCTGGCCCGCGCCTCGCGGCGGGTCATCGTGACCTGCGAGCGGCTGGTGGACAACGACGAGATCCGGCGCGTGCCGGAGAGCACGCTCATCCCGGCCTTCTGCGTGGACGCGGTGTGTGAGGTGCCGTACGGCTCGTACCCCGGCAACATGGCCGGCGAGTATTTTTCGGACGAGCCCCACCTGCGCCAATGGCTCGAAGCGGAGAAGGACGAGGCGACGTTCCGCGACTTCCTGTCCCGATACCTGTACGGGCCCAAAGAGTTCAGCGGGTAT
>CAZUYI010000201.1:0-1574 GCA_964624095.1 uncultured Verrucomicrobiota bacterium
TCTCGAACACCTCGCGGGCCAGCGCGTCGCCATCCCGCGCGGCGCGGGCCATGAGTCTCGGAGTGATCCGGCTCCAGTCGCCGCCGCTCATCTCGCGCAGCCGCGAGGGACGGCCGGAGCGGAGGGCGCGCGCGGCGTCGGCTGCAAGGCGCCGGTTGCCGACATAGGTCTCGAGGCCGCCGCGCCCTTCCGGCGTGCGGGGGCCGCGCCAGTTGATCGAGACATGACCCAACTCGCCGGCCATGGAGAAGGCGCCCCGGTGGATCTGCCCGTTGATCAGGATGCCGCCGCCCACCCCGGTGCCCAGGGTCACGAACACGGCGTGCCGCCGGCCCCGGCCCGCCCCGTAGGCGCATTCGCCCAGGGCCATGGCATTGGCGTCGTTGTCCACGCGGGCCGGCAACCCGAACCGGCGGTACAGCCGGTTGGCCAGCGGCACATCCGACCACCCGGGCACATTGGTCAGGCTGTAAATGTGCCCGCGCGCGAAATCCACGAAACCCGGCACACCGACCCCGATTCCCGCCACGCGGCGTCCGCCGGCCGAGAAGCGGGCCAGGCAGCGTCCGGCGAACGCCAGCCAGGAGTCCGGCTCGCGGACCGCAGCGGTGGCGATGTCCAGCCGATCCAGGATCCGGCCCGCTTCGGACACCAGCCCGGCCTTGACCGAAGTGCCGCCGAAATCCAGGCCCATGGCCAGGCGCACCCTTGAGGAGCGTGAGCTCATGCGTGCAGGCACTGTACCGAGGGCGGGCCGGATTGGCAAGGGTGCGGGCCGCACACCGCGCCGGAACGGGCCCCCTCATCCGTGCGCCGGCGCAGGCAGGGCGCGTCAGTCAGCCCGCGCCGCGAGTTCGGAGAAGGGAACGACGGGGTCTTGCCGGCCGTCGGCCGGCAGCGCGCCGGCGTGCCACAACACGTCGGCCTCGAGGCCAAGGGCGAGCGACTCGGCTGGCAGCCCCGCCAGGGAATCGGAGAGCGTCCACTCGGCGGCGATGCGCTCGCCTTGCTCGAACCGCCGGCGCATGCCCAGCGGCTCGACCTGCTTGCGGCGCCACTGGCCGCGCCGGCGGAACCAGACAGTGGCCGACAGGGGCGGCGTATCCGGCTGGAGCGCTTCGAACACGCAGCGCACCTGCCGCCCGCCAGGGGCGCGCGAGAAGCCGACCACGCGCATCCAGGACCCGAATCGGATGGGCTCCGCCAGGTTGCCGCGCAGGGGCTCGGCCGCGCCGGCGTCCGCAACCGTGAGGGCGGCAAAGTCATTGGGCGCAACGGTCAGCCGGCGCTGGGCGGCCCGGCCAAGTTCTGCCGGCTCGCCCAGATCCAGCCGGCAGGCCAGTTCCACCCGGCGCGCCTCGGCCGCGTTCCAGCGGAAGGCATCCGCGCCGGACTCCTCGAGGAGACGCAGCGCCTCGGCGGGCTGGCCGCGCTGCAGGGCATGCTCGGCGCGGGCGCAGGCCAGGTCTTCACGGACTCCCTGCAGGGCATCGGCGAGCGTCCACGAGAGTTCCATGTCTTTGAAGGTAACGAGCAGCGGCTCGCGGCTGCGCACGCGCCAGCGGGCCAGCCGC
>CAZUYI010000201.1:1584-5525 GCA_964624095.1 uncultured Verrucomicrobiota bacterium
AGCGCGTGCAAGCTCGGTTGGAGGAGTTGAGGGCGGCCCGCCGCCGGGCCCAGGCCGGCTGACGAACAGCGAGCCGTGCACCTGGTAGACGCCCCGGGCCACGCGGACAGGCAACGTGAGAACCCCCTCGTACCGCGGGGCAACCGTGGGATCGTCCACCCGGGGATCGGTCAAATCAAGCTCATCCAGCATGACGATTCGCTGGATGATGCGGCGCGCGTCTTCCGGTTCCCAGCCCCCGATGATGTCGCCCTCCGGGGCCTGCGGGCGGATCCGTGCCAGGGCGTCGTACGAGCGGCCGCTGACGCCTCGCACGCGGACAGTCTGCGGGTCGGCGCGGCGGACGGTCTCCAGGCGCGCGGCCAGCCGGCGCGCTTCGGGCTCGAGCCGGTCGGCCAGCGCCCGGCGCCCGGTTCGGACTGCAAGGAGAAAAGCTTCGCCGGGATCGCCCAGGGGGACCGGGTCGTTCTCGCCGGCATGTGCCCAAACACGCTCGCCCGCACCGAGTTCGCGGCAGATGCGCGATGCTTCCGCCAGGCTGAAGGCAACCTGCACGGTGCAGGGAAGGAACATCACGTACGGGCGCGACTCCGTGTGCACCGTGACGATCTCGTAAGCCGCGGCGCATGGCCGCCAGGCGGGCCGTTGCAGGGGGATAATGGCGGCGTCGTACGCGTCAAGGACCACGCGGCGGCGGCATCCGAATCCGCGCACGGTCAGGGTGGCGTTGCGCTCGGCCGTGTGGCAGACCAGGTAGACCGGCGCATCCAGCGGGTCGGGCCCGCCCACCGCGAAGGCGCGGGGCCGCGCGTCAATCAGCAGGCCCTGGGCGGGCCCCACGTGGCGGGCCACGGGGCCCAGGGTCAGGCCGGCTGCCTGGCTGTCGTGGAAGTTCGGGATCCACAGCGGTTGAGGCAGCTCGAGCGCCAGGTCCGGGCCCGGCGGCGGCGCGCGCAGCGCGTACAATTCGAGGGCCGGCGATCCGAACGTGGCCAGGCCGCGCGGCGGCAGCGTTGTCCAGGCGCGCAGCCGTTCCGAGCGGCGCCGGAACACGTCGAATTGCGCTTCCGCGCCCGGGTAGCGCTGCCCGGTCAGCGGATTGACCAGCCCGCGGCCGGTGACGCTGGCCGCGCGCAGGAGGAACTCCGCGCCGCCTGCGACGACGGAAGACCAGCCGTCGCGCTCGATTTTCCGGATGTTCTGCACGGGCGTCGAGGTCACGGGCAGGATCAGATCGGCATAGTGCTCGGCGGCCAGCGCGGCACGCGGAGGCAGGCACCGTTGGAGCCACTGGCTGGCGGCGAGCCGGGTATCGGGCCAGGCGAACACCGAGGCCACCCGGCTGCTCTGCAGCGCCTGTTCGCACAGGGTCCCCGCGGCCAGCGCGAGGAGGAGCGCGCGCCGTCGCCTCCCGCCGTGTTTCCAGAGCGTCGCGAGCGCCAGGGCGGCCCAGGCGGCCAGCACCGGCAGCAGCGCAAGGAATTCCTGCGTACGGACCCAGGGCGCTCCAAAGAACCAATAGGCCAGGAAGACGGCGGGAAACATTAACACTGCCGGCCAGGCGTGGCGGGCGGGTGGGCGGGCGAGTACCAGCGCGCCGGCGCCTGCCAGCGCCGTGGCGAGCCAGCCGGTGAACAGCAGGCAGGCCACGAGGATCCGGCCATGGACGGCGGCCTTGATGTCAGGCACGTGGAGCAGGGGCCCGAGGTTCAGGCCCGTCTCGATGGAGAGCCGTCGTTTTTCGGCCATCCATTGGGCGGCGAACCAGGAGATGTTGCGCGCTTCGGGCGTGGCCAGCAGGAACCCGGCGCCGAACGCGATTAGCGCCGCCAGCAGGCGGACGAACGCGCGGCGGGCCGGCCGTCTGTCCGGCAGGGAGCCCGGCGGCGCGGCGGCGGGCGGCGCCAGAACCAGTCCGGCCGTCACGGGCAGGAGCGTGAGCAGGGTAAACTTGGTGCCGGCGGCGAAGCCGCCCGCCAGCGCGGCCCATGCCAGAGCGCCGGTTGATCCGCGCCGCGCCGCCCGCGCTGCCAGCCAGAGGAAGACCGTCAGCGTCAGCAGCATGGCGATATCGGTTTCGCCGTAATGGCTGTGTTCGACGGCCAGGGGGGAAACGGCCAGCCAGGCGGCTGCAAAGACCCCCGCCCCGCGCGATCGCGTCACGGTGCACACGAACCGATAGCCCGCCAGGCACACCAGGAGGCTGACCCACAGATTGAACCAGCGCGCCGTGAGGATGGGATCGAGCCGTGCGGCAAACGCCGCGTCGGGCAGGCCGCGTTGCCGGGCCGCCGCTTGCGCGACCCGCGCGTGCCATTCGCTGATCCGGACCAGCGGGAGCGCCAGGCGGAAGAACCCCTGCGGATACAACTGGTCCCGCATCGGCCGGCCCAGCGCGGTGTTCGTGAGCCAGTGTCCGATGCGGGGCTCGTCGGGATGCAGCAGGGGCCAGTTGATGCCCTGGAATCGCAGGCCGAACGCCAGCAGGCAGACGCCTGCCAGCGCCCAGCGATGCCACGGGATGCGGCGCATGAATGGCAGGCACATGACGCGGCCAGAGTAGGCGCGGGTGGCGCGGAAGTAAAGCGCGCAGTGGATTGACAGCCTTGGCGCCATCCGCCATACTGATCGGCAGCCGGCGGCAAGAACCCGCGACGAGGGGGTTGCCGCGGCGGCGCCCGGCCGACGCCGGCGCAGGAAGCGCGTGACAATGAATGCCTTGGCCAAAGCCGTCCGCATGGCTCGGATTTACGGCGCCTACCGGCTCCGCCGCGAGGTGCTTCCCTACGGGCCGCTGCGCCTGTGGATCGAGACGGCTAGCGCCTGCAACCTGCGCTGCGTCATGTGCCCGAACAAGGACGTGGCGGCCGACGCCAAGGGCCTGATGCGGCTGGACCTGTTCGATCGGGTGATCGGCCAGGCGCGCCGTTTCGCCCACGACGTGTACCTGCATCACCGGGGCGAGCCGCTGCTCAATCCGGCGCTGTTCGACATGATCCGCATCGCACGGGGCGCCGGGCTCAAGGTCCGCTTCCACACCAACGGGACGCTGCTGGACGAGGCCCGCGCCGAGCGCCTGCTGGATGTGGGGCCCAACCTGGTCTCCTTCTCCTTCGACGGGTTTTCCAAGGCGGCCTACGAGCAGATCCGCGTCGGCGCGACCTTCGAGCGCACCCGCGACCGCATTCTGCACCTCGCCGAGCGCCGGCGCGCGCGCGGGTTGAAGCGGCCGTACCTGGTCGTGGAGAAAATCCGGTTCAAGCGCCCATCCGCCGAGGGCACTCCGGCGGAGGTCGAGGCGCTGCGCCGCCAGTTCCTCGCGGCCGGCGTGGACGAAATCATCGAGAAGGACGAATACGTGTGGGCCGAGCCGAATGCCGCGGATCCGGGCGGGGAGCGGCCGTGCGCGGTGTGCACCTTCCCCTGGTATGCGATGGTCGTCTGCGCCGACGGCACGGTTACGGCCTGCCCGCAGGATTTTCACGCCGTGCTGCGCATGGGCCAGGCGGCCGAGACGCCGCTGGCCGAGATCTGGAACGGGCCGGCGTACCGGCGCCTGCGCCGGGACTTGGCCCGGGACCTCGAGTGCCTGGCCCTGTGCCGGACGTGCGACCGGCTCCGGCGCCGGACGGTGGGCGGCGTGCCGCTGCAGTACATGGCCACCTTTCTGGTGGACCAGTGGCTCGGCTACGGGCGTTTCCGCAAGTGGCTGGGCACGCATGAGCGCACTTGAAGAGCGGCCGTGAACATCCTGTTCCTAGCCCCGCACCCATTCTACCAGGAGCGCGGCACGCCCATCGCCGTGGACCTGCTGCTGGGCGTGCTGTCGCGGCGCGGCGACCGCGTGGACGTGGTCACCTTTCACGAGGGGCTTGATCGCGACTATCCGGGCGTGACCCTGCACCGCATTCCGCGCCTGCCGGGCGTACGGGGCATCCGGC
>CAZUYI010000202.1:0-5494 GCA_964624095.1 uncultured Verrucomicrobiota bacterium
GGGCGCTCGTCGAAAAGTTCGGCGGCGGCCCGGTCGGCATCGGCTCGCTGGCCGTCTCCGTGGGCGAGGAGCCCGACACCCTCGAGGAAGTCTACGAGCCGTACCTGATCCAGGAAGGCTATCTCAAGCGCACCCCGCAGGGCCGCGTGGCCACCGACCTTTGCTACCAGCGGCTCGGCCTGGCGCCGCGCGCCCGGCAGGGCGATTTGCTGTAAGGGCCGTTTTCAGGAACCGGCGTACACGAACGGACGGTATATACCATGACTCTTTCCAATCGGCTTGGGCGGGCGGCGGCGGTGTCGGTTATTCTCGGCGGCACGGGCTTGGGCGCGGCGCTCGAGCTGCCGGTATGCGATCGCCCGCCGCGGCTGGACGGGCGCCTGGACGACCCGGCCTGGCAGCAGGCGCTGGAGGTGCCGCGCCTGTACCGCCAGAACAGCGGCGAGCCGGCCCCGGAAACGGCGTTTCGGCTGATCCGCGACAACGCCTGGCTCTACCTGGGCGCGCACTGCCGCAACCCGCACATGGAGCACGTACCGCTCCTGGCGGTCGATGCGAGCGGGCCGGTGCAAAACGACGAGTCCATCGAGGTGCTCATCCGGCCGACGCCCAACGATGGCGAGCCCTATTACCATTTCTTGCTGAATTTCGCCGGCGTGCTCAAAACGCAGCGCTGTACGCAGGCCGGCGACCGGGATATCGGCTGGGTTCCCCCTTGGCGCGCGGCGACGCGCCGGGAGGCAGACGGCTGGACGGCGGAACTCGCGATCCCCTGGTTCTGCCTGGAGACGAAGGACCTGTCGGGCCTGCGGCTCAACCTCGCGCGCAACCGGGTGGACATCGAGCTCGATCCCTACGGCGCGAAACAGGGCGAGAAGCGGGTTTTCCAGATGCTGCGGCCGGATAACCGGGGCAGCTATGGCGCCGCCGGCAATTTTGTGGCCATCTCCGGCCTGGCGGGCGTTGCGCCGGCGCTGCCCTTCGCGCCCCGGATCGCGGCCGCCTCGCTCACGGGGCTTCGCCAGGCCGATGGCCGCGTGGTGTACGGGGTGCGCGCGGAGCTCGATCTCGCTACGCCGCTCGCCGGCGCGGTGCGGGCGTGCGTGGTGGAGGAAACGGACGGGACGCCGGCTGAGGCGGCGTCGCGGGACGTCGAATTGGCCGGCGCGCAGACGGTCGAGTGGGACATTGCGCCGGAGGATTGGGGCCCGCGCACGGTGCGGGTGCAACTGCGGGATCCGGCCGACGGCAACCTGCTGGCCGAGCGCCGGATTGACGACACGGGCGCGATCCGGGCGATCCGCGATGCGTTTGCCGTGCGCAGCTACTACGCCTCCGAGCAGACCGCCGACATCCGGGTGGACCTGGGCTTGCCCGGCCCGCTGCTGGAGCGCGCCGCGCTGGCGCTCGAGGCCGGCGGTCGGACGCTTTCGGAAACCCGGGGCTTGCAGCCGCACATGATGGTCGGCCTGCCGGTATCCGACCTGGCCATGGGGGAGCAGCCCGTCACGCTGCGGCTTCGGCTCGACGGGGCGGAACTGGCGGCGCAGACGGTGCCCGTGGTGCGGTTGGAGCCGCGGCCGGGGTACGAGGTGCAGGTGGACCGGCTGCGAGGCGTACTGCTGAAGGACCAGCAGCCATTTTTCCCGATGGGCATCTACGGGCACACGCTGCAATGGCGCCTGGGCGTGGAGGGCTGCCCACTCGACGACGAACCCATGTTCCGCTTCCTCGCGGAAGAGATGGGCCTGAACGTCGTGTGCCGCGTGCACGGCGCGCAGACGAACATCCCGCGGTTCATGGAATTGGCCGAACGGTACGGGCTGCGGGTGATCACCTGGACGTATCCAACGGTATTCTGGCCGATGAACATGATGCGCGCGCGGCTTGGCGGCCGGGTGGATTTCACGTCGCTCGACCTGCCCGAATCCATTCGAACCGCCATGGCGCAGGATCCGGGCTTCTGGTCGGGCATTCACGGCTCGCTGCCGACGGCCGAGCGGCTGCAGTTCCGCAAGGCCATTTACGACCGCCTGGCGGCCGGCGCCGCGGCGGAGGCCGAGACCTTGCGGACCTACCCCCACTTCCTGGCCTACAAGAACGTGGACGAACCCAACCTGGTCAACCCGGCTGACCGCATTGCCGCCGCGGAGTGGTACTGGAACACGGTCGCCCCGGTGGATCCGCACCGCCCGAAGTACCTGTTGTACGCGCGGCAGATTCCGCGCGGCGACCCCTGGACGCGCTGGGGCGACATCCTGTCCTACGACGTGTACACCTATCCCTACCGCGGCACGTTCTACAACGAGCCCGGTCCGCACATCGCGTGGTTCGCCTGGCAGCTGCGGGAACGGTGCCGGCAGGACCACAAGCTCATGTGGATGGTGCCGCTGGCCAACATGGTGGACCCGGCCCGCTCGCCGATCGGGCTGAGCCGCGCCCAGATGCTCTGCGAGGCCTACACGGCGATCCTCTACGGGGCGCGCGGGCTGATCTATTTCGCGCTCGGCAACGTGGTCGGGCCCGATGCCTGGGACGCGCTCCGGACGATCGCCACGCACGTGCGGGCGCTCACGCCGGCGCTGGTGAACGGAGATCCGGACCAGACCATCCGGTATCCGCCGGACAGTTTCCGGCCTCATGAGCAGGTCTTTCCGATGGTCAACGCGGCGGCGTTCCGCTACCCGGACGGCCAGGTCCTGCTGCTGGCGGTCAACATCCGGCCCCACGCGGTCGAGGCGGGGTTCCGGGTGGACTCGCTGCGGAGCGGCACGCGCCTCTTTGCAGAGGCGCCCGGCAGCGGGGCACTGCGGATCGAGGACGGCGCGTTCCAGGACCGCTTCGAGCCCTACGGCGTGCGCGCCTATCGCCTGGACCTCGGCGGGTTGGCGGCGCCCATCGCGGTCACGCTCGAGATGACCGCCTGCCCGGACGAGCGCGCGCCGGAGCCCGACCTGGTCGGGACCGTACGCCAGACAATGATGGGGCGCAACCACATGCCCAACCCGTGCTTCGAGCAGCAGACCAATCCCGGCGTGCCGGATTTCTACCGGCCCTTCTTCTGCCTCACCACCGATCCGCACTGGGGCCGGAAGGGGCTCAGCGACTGGTACGTGGACGATTCGGTCCGCTGGAACGGGCGCCCGTCGCTGCGGATGTACCGGCGCGCCCTCACCGATCCCGGGTTCAAGACCCGCGGGCTCTTCGGCTCCTACTATCCGCCCGTCTCGGACCAGCCGATGCCGCTGGTCTTCTCGTTCTATGCCCGGTCTGACAAGCCGAACGCCACGCTCTTTATCCGGCTGGACAAGGACCGGACCGTCGGCCCCATCGGCGAAGACTGGCGGCGGCACCGCGTGTCGTTCACGCTGCCGCGTGGGTCGGGGGACAATCTGGGCGCGCGGAGCATGCTGCTGATCCCCTCCGTGGGCGCGACGATCTGGATCAGCGGCCTGCAGGTCGAGCAGGGTGCCGAGCCGACGGAGTTCCGGGACGACTCGGCGCCCCTCGCGCCGGCCGCGGAGGCGGATGACCCGGGTAACCTGCTGCGCAACGCGGGCGCCGAACAGGGGACGGCCGCGGGCTGGCAGGGCTTCGAGGTGCTGCGCCGGGGCGAATTCGGCGTCCGGCGCGGCGCCGGCCGCACGGGCGAGTACGCGTTCGGCTGGCGCGGGCAGTCCACGCAGATTGCCTCGCACTGGGTCGAGATCGTTCCCTCTAAGGCCTATGAACTCAGCGGCTGGTTCCGCTCGGAAACCGGAACGGTATCCGGCGTGGTGTTCGGACTCATGCTGGCGGACGCCCGGCAGCGCCTGATCCGATACTGGAACGTGTTTTCGCGCCCGGGCACGGGCACGGAACTGGCGGCGCCCTGCCGGCCGGGCGACCGCATCCTTCGCGTGCGCGATGGCTCGGCCTGGAAGCCGGGCCCCTCGTTTGCCGCGGCCCTGGGCGTGGGGGAAAACGCGTTGACCTTTGACGTGACCCCGCTGGGCATCGCGGATGTCCGGCGCGAGGGCGCCGATTGGCAGATCGTCTTGAAGGAACCGTGCGGCCTGGAGCGGCCGGCCGGCACGCCCGTCGCGCAGAATACCGCCGGTAACAACGGCGTGTACCTGCCGGGCATCGTCGTGTCGAATGCCTGGACGGAATGGAAAGGCCGGATCGAGCCGCGGCAGTGGTGGCCCGGCACGGCCTTCGCGCGCGTGGCGGTGCTCGGGTTGCGCCCGGATGCCGGCGCGCTGCAGATGGACGATTTCTCGTTGCGCGCGGTCGAATGATCCGACACGGAGGCATGCCATGAGCAAGCGGACGACGAGCAAGGAACGAACGGTATGCCGGCTGGCCGCCCTGGCGGGGGCCCTGGCGCTGGGCGTTGGGACGGTCTTTGCCCAGACGACCTACGTGTCGGTTCTCGGCGACGATGACACGGGCGATGGCTCGTACGGCAATCCCTGGAAGACGGTCGCAAAGGCCGTGGCCGACACCGCGGACGGCGGGACGGTGATGGTGGCCACGGGCCGCTATGTGGTCAGCACCCGCATCGCGATGTCCAAGGACTTGGCGGTCCGCAGTTGGAACGAAGGGGCGGGGAGCGGCGAGGATCCCGGGAACACGGTCATTGACGGCAACGAGGAGTGTTCGCCCCTGTGGCTGAACCACGCGGACGCCCGGGTATCCGGCTTTACCATCACGCGGGGCAACGGGGTCCGCACGGATGTGAATAACGGGCGCGGCGGCGCCGTATATATGAACGGCGGCACGCTGTCCAACTGCGTCGTGATCAGCAACACGGCCAACCAATACGGCGGCGGCCTCTATATGACCAACGCGGCGCTGGCCATAGACTGCACCGTGCAGGATAACAGCACCACCAGTACGGCCACCGGGTATGGCGGCGGCATCTACCTGTTGAATGCCGGGACGGCCGTGATCCGTTCCCGGATCGCCGGCAATGTAACCCGCAATGCGGGAGGTGGTGCGAATCTTGGTGCCGGCACGATGGTGTCCAATTGCCAGATCGCGGCCAATACGGTCACACTCACGGGGAGTGGCATGGGCGGCGGCGTCAATGGGGGCAGCGGCTTGGTGGCGGATTGCGTGGTCAGCAACAACCAGTCGGCCCTGGGCGGCGGCGGGGTAGCCGTTCAGGGGAATGCGTTCATAACCGTGCGCGACAGCACGATCACGCATAACCGGGCCCGCCTCTCCGGCAGCGGAATGACGGTTTACACCTCCTATATCGGCCGTGGGGCGCTGGTTACCAATTGCCTCATTCAATACAACAGCGCCTATGAATCCGGTGGATACGGGTCCGCCCTTTCGGACGGGTATCAGTATTCCACCGCCAAGCTCGCGTCGTCGGGCACGCTGACGGTGGCAAACTGCCGGATCGTGAACAACGGCGGGACGGCCTGTGACCGGTACGGCGCGATCTGGATCTGGACGCACGGCACGGCCCTGATTCACCAGTGCACCATCGCCTCGAACGATA
>CAZUYI010000203.1:0-5438 GCA_964624095.1 uncultured Verrucomicrobiota bacterium
CCCGTACTGGGAGCCGGCCAAGTGGGTGGCCCGTCTGCGAGCGCACAACACGGGGTCATCCCGCATCCTGCTGAAGACCGCGCTCCAGGCCGGCCACGGCGGGATGTCGGGCCGGTTCAACCGCATCCGGGACCAGGCCTTTATGTTCACGTTCCTGCTCGACTGCGCCGGGGTCCGGGACGCGCCGGCGCGCCGGCGCGTCAGCCGCTCCACTGCTGCACGAACGCCGTGAGCGTCTTGAGCACGTTGTCGAAGACCGAGAGCCGGGCGATCTCGAAGCCATGGCTGTTTTCGCGCACGTGCCCCACAAAGGCCACCCGGGGCGCCCCGCCCGCGGCATAGACCGCGCTGGCGTCGGACGATGCCTTGGAATAGACCGCCGGCTGCAGTTCGGTGCCCGCCTCGCAGGCCAGCCGGCACAGGTCTCGCACGAGGCGCTGGTCGTAATGGCCCAGCCGGTCCTTGGACCAGACGCCGGGCCGGCCGTCAAGCGCCAGGGGCGTATCGGGCGTGACCGGGCAGCCGTCCACGGCGACGAAAACCTCCGGCTGTTCCCGGTGCGTCAGGACTTTAGCGCCATGGCAGCCGCCTTCCTCGTGGACCGTAAAGGCCACGAGGAACGGCCGCCTGGGCTCGATCCGGCGGCGGCGCAGCGTATCGAGCAGGCGCAGCAGCGCGACACAGCCCATGCGGTCGTCAAACGTCCAGCCGGCTACGAGCGGATCGGCGGGATCGCCCAGCAGGACCGGGCCGCGCCCTTCCACCGCCGGAACGGCCGACGAGCCGGGCCGGATGCCGGCGTGGGCCAGCGCGGCGGGCGTCAACCCGGTGGTGATAGAGCACGCCGACCAGGGGATGGGCTTGTCCGATTCCCCCGCATGGCCCGATACGCCGACGGACAGCACGCCGGACACCGGGGCGCCGTCGCCCAGGACGGTCATCAGCCGCTCCCCGATCTTGTAAGGCAAGAGCCCGCCGGAGGCGTCAACGCTCAGCCGCCCATCGGGCTGGATGCCGGTTACGACCAGCCCTATTTCATCCATGTGCGAGGCGAGAACGACCGGCGGCGCGCGCCGGGCCCGCCGCGGCGCGAGCCGCACGAGCAGGTTGCCCGCCGGATCCGTTTCGTGGGCATAGCCAAGCGCTTCGAGTTTCCGGCCGATCAGCCGGGCCATCGCCTCCTCGCAGCCGGGCGGGGCGGGGACGGACAGCAGCTCGCGGAACAGGTCCAATGCCGGGTGCTGAATGTCTGCGTTCATGGGATATCCCGTGCTGAGCTGTTTTTCCCTTTTCATGTCCATCGCGATCTCAATCGTTCCGCGGGCTCCCAGCCGCATCGCCTGTCGGGAACCGGCATCCGCAAGGCCGTTTCCGGCCCAACCCTCGTGGCGCGCGCCGGCCGGCGGCGGTTCCGATGTTCCGATACATCCGCGCCATGTCCCGGGGCCCCGCGAAACATGCCAATGCCTCAGCGCCCGGACCGCCGGCGCGCCTCCCCGTCAATGGCGTAATACAGGCTCATGCCGTATGGAAAGTCATGCGGCTTGTAATTGCGCAGCCACGGCTGAGCCAAGGCGTAGGCCAGCGGGTGCTGCTCGAAAATCCAGGGACAGTCCTCCATGACCCGGGACGCCATGCGGCGGTACAGGTCGGTGCGCTCCGGGGAATCCGCCATGACGCGAACCCGCTCGTAGAGGGCATCGTACTCCGGGTTGCTGTAGTGGGCATGATTGGGGCCGGGCGAGCGGTTGGGCCCGTAAAAGAGCTGCAGAAAATTCTCGGCATCCGGGTAATCGGCCACCCAGCCGAGCCGGAACAACTGCGCCTGGCCGCGCGCGATGCGTTCGAGGAAGGTGGGCCAGTTGTTGTACACCGGCTCGATCAGCACGCCGATCCGGCCCATGAAGGCGCCAAACAGCTCCACCGCGGCGCGGACCTCCGGGTCGTTGGCGTTGCCGAGGTCCATGGCCAGGGTAAGGCGCCGGCCCGTGGCGGGATCGCGGCCGTCCGGGTAGCCGGCCTCAGCCAGCAGCCGGCGGGCGCGTTCGAGGTCGTAGGGATACGGATTCCCCCGCGGCTCGAACCCGGCCAGGCCCGGCGCAATGGGGCCCTGCGCCCGGATCACGCGGTGATTGTAGAATCGCACGTAGGCCTCGGAATCGAAGGCGCAGGTCAGCGCCTGGCGCAGGCGCCGGTTGGGCCCCACGACGGGATCGTCCATGTTGAATCCGATGTAATAGGTCTCCATGACGGGCGATGAATACATGCGGATGCCGCGGTCGGCCAGGTCGCGGCTCAGCGTCCGGTCGGCCATCACGATGGCGTTCCAGTTGTCCCGCGAAATCCCGGACAATTCGAGCTGCCCGCGCAAAAACATGAACCATGCGGTCGAGCTGTCGTCTATCACGTACTGCACCGCGCGGTCCATGAACGGCACCGGCTTGCCGGCGTCGGCCAGGAGCCCCGCCTCCGCGTCGCCCGCCTCGCCGGCGGCCGGGTAGCGTTCGACGCGCCCGGTTTCGGCCCATTTCGGGTTTCGGGCGTATTCCAGGCGGTAATTCTTGCGCCAGGCACGCAGGATGAAGGGGCCGGTGCCGACCGGGTGATTGATCAGATCGTCGCCATACGCGTCCACCGCCTCGCGCGGCACGGCAAAGGCATAGTGCATCGTCAGGATCCAGAGCAACTGCGGGTACGGGCGCTTGAGTCGGATGATCAGCGTCGAGCGATCGGGCGCCGCCAGCCCGGGCACCGGGCGGTCATAGTCGGTCGGCCCGTTGCCGGCGGACGCGGCCCGGAACTCGTCCAGCCCCTCGATGCGGTCGTTGAAGGCCCAGTAGCCCGTCGAGCCGGTCTTGACGTCGGCCACCCGCTTAATCGAATAGACGAAGTCCGCCGCCTCGAGTTCGCGGCCGCGCCCGCCCGTGCGGGTGAAGCAGGGATCGTCCTGGAAATGGATGCCGGGCCGAATCCGGAAGGTATAGGTCAAGCCGTCGGGCGAGACCTCCGGCAGAGCGGCAGCCAGGCAGGGCTCGACGGCATAGGGCCGCGCGAGGTAGGCATAGCGGAGCAGGCCCTCGTACATCCGGCTGATGGCCATGGCGGATGCCACGTCGCCGGCCTTGATCGGGTCGAACCCGCGGATGCGGGCGGCCACGCTGTAGAAGGTCGAGCCGGAGACCGGCGCGTCGGCCGCCGGCGCCGTTGCCGGCCCCGTCGCTTGCAGCAGGAGCGCCAGCCCCGTGACGCGCCAACCGGCCCTGGCGGCGAATGTCGCCATGCGGGAGACGAAGGGACCCATTGAATGCGGATGGAACACGGGGAGCAGAAGGCGCCAACAGACCTGTTTTACAATTCGATGCCGGCCTTGAAGTTCTGGACAGCCCCTTCCTTGCCTGCGTTTCGCACCCCTGCGCGTTCCTGGTGCCGACACCGCCAGCCGAATCCGGGCTGCCCGGGTTCAGGCAGGCCATCGCATGGCCGGGCCGCTCCCTTATGGCGCGGGCATCGCAGGCGCGGGCTCCGCCGGAACGGAGACCGGCGCCATCGGCACGGGCAAAGCCGGCTGGGCCGGCGCGGGCGCCATCGGCGCGGAGGCCGGCGTCATCGGCGCGGGCATCGCCGGCGTCTCCGGTGTCATGGGTGCGGGCACGGTGGACTGGGCCGGCGCGGGCACGCGAGCGCCCGACATCAGGGACGCCGTCTGGCCGCGCGAATAAATGCGGGCCAGCATGGCGGTGTTCAACAGGAAAATGACGCCCAGCCAGACGGTGGCCTTAACCAGCACGTTGGTCGCCCGCGCGCCGAACAGCGACTCGCCCATTTCGGCGCCAAAGGCCAGGCCGAGCCCTTCGCCCTTGGATCGCTGCAGCAGAATCACGCCGATCAGCAGCAGGCTGCACACGACCTCGATGAACACCAGGAGCACCTTGAGATATGTCATGGATGGTCCTTTCCGTCTCCGGGCAGCGCCGGTTCATGCCGGCACGGCGGCCTTGACAATGGCCGCGAACGATTCCGCATCGAGGGCCGCGCCGCCTATCAGGCCGCCGTCAATGTCCGGCTGGCGGAACAGTTCCGCCGCGTTGCCCGGTTTCACGCTGCCGCCGTATTGAATCCGCACCGCCTGGGCCGCCCGCTCGCCGGCCAGTTCGCGCAGTTCGTTCCGGATGAAGCGGTGCACCGCCTGGGCCTGGTCCGGCGTCGCCGTCATGCCGGTGCCGATGGCCCACACGGGCTCGTAGGCGAGGATCAGTGCGGCCCACGAGTCGGGCGCAAGCCCGTCAAGGCCGCGGCGCACCTGGCCTCGGATGACCGCCTCGGTCTCGCCCGCCTGGCGCTGCTGGAGCGTTTCCCCCACGCAGACGATCGGGTGCAGGTGGCTGGCCAGGGCCATCCGGGTTTTCTGGTTGACGGCGCGGTCGGTCTCGCCGAAGAGCGCGCGCCGCTCGCTGTGCCCGATAATCACGTAATGGCAGTAAAGCTCGCGCAGCATGGCGGCGGAGATTTCCCCGGTAAAGGCGCCCGATTTCTCCCAGTGCAGGTTTTGGGCGCCCAACCCGATCACGGAACCCGACAGGGCGGCGCCGACGGCCGCCAGGGCGGTAAAGGGCGGACAGAGAACGATCTCGACCGCGCGGCAGTCGGCGGTCAGCCGCTTGACCCCGGCTGCCAGGGCCTGGGCCTCGGACACGGTGCCGTTCATTTTCCAGTTGCCGGCGACAATCGGTTTGCGGGTGGAATTCAAGGGCTGCTCCAAAAGAAAATCAAATCGGTCAGGGAGTATCGGTCAGCGCCGCCACGCCCGGCAGGGTCTTGCCTTCGAGGAACTCGAGCGAGGCGCCGCCGCCGGTGCTGATGTGGGTCATGCGGTCGGCCAGTCCGCTCTGCTTCACGGCGCTCACGCTGTCGCCGCCGCCGATGATGCTCAGGCAGCGGGTGCAGGCAATGGCCCGGGCCACGGCCAGCGTGCCGGCGGCGAAGGGGGGCATCTCGAAACAGCCCATGGGCCCGTTCCATACCACGGTCTTGGCCCTGGCGATCTCGGCGGCAAACCGGGCCGCCGACTGCGGCCCGATGTCGAGCGCCATCCAGCCGTCGCGGATGCCGGACTCGCCCACCGTCTCCGTGTGGGCGGAGGCGTCGAAGGCGTCGGCGATGACATGGTCGGTGGGCAGCAGGACGGGAATGCCGCGGGCCCTGGCCTGGGCGAGCACATCGCGGGCCAACGGGGCCTTGTCCTCCTCGACGAGCGACTTGCCCGTGGGCAGCCCGCGCGCGCGGTAGAAGGTATAGGCCATGGCGCCGCCGAGGATGAGGCTGTCCACCTTCGCGAGCAGGTTCTGGATCACGCCCACCTTGTCGCTGACCTTGGCGCCGCCGAGGATTGCCGTAAAGGGCCGCTCGGGATTCGAGAGGGCGCGGCCGAGGTAGTCTAT
>CAZUYI010000204.1:0-2478 GCA_964624095.1 uncultured Verrucomicrobiota bacterium
GCGGCGCCGCGAACGGCCGGGCAGCCCGGCGCGGTGGGCGCTCGATACGATCCTCGAGAACGTGCGCCTGGCCCGCGCGCGCGGGGCCCCGCTCTGCCAGGACACGGGCACGCTCCTGTTCTACGTGGCCGCGCCGCGGGGATTCGACCCGCGCCCGCTCGAACGCGCCATCCCGGCCGCCGTGCGCCAGGCCACGCGCCGCGGCTGGCTGCGCCCGAACACGATCGAGACCCTCGCGGGCCGGTCCCGCCCCGGCAACGTGGGCCTCGGCGCGCCGGCCGTGCACCTCGATGCCGGCCGCAGCCGGACAATTCAAGTCCGCCTGATGCTCAAGGGCGGCGGCTGCGAGAACGTCGGCACCCAGTACAGCCTGCCGGATGCCCGGCTGGGCGCTGGGCGCGACCTGGACGGCGTGCGCCGCTGCGCGCTCGACGCGGTCGTGCGCGCCCAGGGGCAGGGCTGCGCGCCGGGCGTGCTCGGGATCTGCGTCGGCGGAGACCGCGCCTCCGGCGCGGACGCCGCCAAGCGCCAGCTGTTGCGGCCGCTGGGCGATTGCGCGGCCGATCGGCGCCTGGCGGCCCTCGAACGGCGCCTGATGCGGGAGGCCAACGCGCTGGGCATTGGCCCGATGGGGTTTGGCGGCGCCACGACGCTGCTGGGCGTCAAGCTCGCTGTGCTCGACCGGCTCCCCGCCAGCTACTTCGTGAGCGTGGCCTACATGTGCTGGGCGTTCCGGCGCCGGGGTGTGGCGCTCGATCCCGGGGGCCGTATCCGGGCCTGGCTCTACGAGTGATGTTCGCGGATATGCCGGCATGACCTTGTCGCTCACATACCCGTTCGCAGCCTCCAGCGTCCGGCGCCTTAAGGTCGGCGACCGGGTGCTGGTTTTCGGGCGGGTGTTCACCGGGCGCGACCGGCTCCATGCGCATCTGGCGGCCGGCCGGCCCGTTCCGGTCGAGTTGCGGCGCGGTGCCCTGTATCACTGCGGGCCGGTCATGGTACGGCGCCGGGGCGTCTGGCGGGCGGCGGCGGCCGGCCCGACCACCTCGATCCGCGAAGAGCCCTACATGGCGGACATCATCCGGCGCTACGGCCTGGCCGTGATCATCGGCAAGGGCGGCATGGGCGAAGCGACCCGCCGCGCCTGCCGCCGGCATGACTGCGTCTATCTGCACGCCGTGGGCGGCGCCGCCCAAGTGCTGGCCGACGCCATCCGCCGCGTCAACGGCGTGCATTTTCTCGGCCGCTTCGGGCCCACCGAAGCCCTCTGGGACCTGGAGGTGGAAGCGTTGCCGTGCCTCGTCACGCTCGATGCGAGCGGCGCCAGCCTGCACGAGCGCGTGATGCGGCGGGCCGAGCGGCGCAGGGCCCGCCTGCTGAAGCCGGCGCGCGGCCGGAAAATGCGCCGGGCGCGGCCCGGCGGTGCGGCGAGACCGAGCGGGCCATGAGAACACCGCGCCGGGCCGGACGGCCGCATGGGCTTCTCTTGCTGGCCTGCCTGTGGGGAGCAGGCGCGGCAGCCGCGCCGGTCGGTCCGGATGCCGTGCGGGAGATGCTTGCCGGATGGGTTGCCGCCGAGCCCGAGCCGCTGGGTGTCTCCCTGGGGGCCGGCATCCGCGCCATCGAGTTGATCCCGGGCGGCCTGGCCGGGCCGCTGGGCTATGCCGTCGAGTTCGAATCCGGCGGGCTGGTCCTGGCAGCCGCGGACGATGAGATCGAGCCGGTCCTGGCCTTCGCGGCGCGCGGGCGTTTCGATCCGGCCGCCAATCACCCGCTCAGCGTCCTCGTGCGCGCCGATCTCGAGGCGCGCCGGGCGCGGCTCGGAGCGACAGGCTCCGAGGGCGGCACGGCCGCGCCCGCCTCTCGCGCCGCGGACGCCTGGCGGCGGCTCCGCGCGCTCGGCCGCGCCGGCGCCGCGGGCGTCCATGTCGCCCGCGTGCCGGATCTCCGCGCGGGTCCGCTCGTGCAGTCCGCATGGGACCAGAAAGCGGAAGGCGGCGCCTACGACTACTGCTACAACACTTTTACGCCGCGCCATTATCCCTGCGGCTGTGTGGCCACCGCGCTCGCGCAACTGATGCGCTACCACCGGCATCCCGTACAGCCGGTTGGGACGCGCCGGTTCTGGGTGACGGTCGAACAGGATCCAACCCCGTACCAGCAGTTCAGCCTGCGGGGCGGCGACGGCGCGGGCGGCGCCTATGCCTGGGACGCCATGGCCCTTGACCCGGATGCCGGCACTCCCGACGCCGCGCGCCGCGCCATCGGGGCGCTCTGCTTCGACGCCGGACTGGCCATCGGCATGCGCTACGGGCCGCTCAGCTCCTCGGCGGATGTCCTGTACTCCCTCGATGCGCTGCGCGGCGTGTTCGGGTATGCCAACGGCGTCCGCGGCTGGAATGACGGCGCCGGCCTGCCGGGCGCGGACTTCCTGGGCATGGTGACGCCCAGCCTCGATGCCGGCTGCCCAGTGGTGCT
>CAZUYI010000204.1:2488-5283 GCA_964624095.1 uncultured Verrucomicrobiota bacterium
CACGCCGTGCTCTGCGACGGGTACGGGTTCCTTGCCGGCACGCTCTATCACCACCTGAATATGGGGTGGGGCGCCCGGAGGGCGGCGGAAAACGTCTGGTATGCCCTGCCCGGCGTGGATGCCGTACTGTCCTTCGACACGATCAACGGGTGCCTCTACAACCTCTTCCCCAGCGGCGCCGGCGAAATCATCAGTGGCCGGATTGCCGATGCCCTCGGGCATCCCATCGCCGGAGCCGTGGTCACCGCCGACCGCGCGGGCGGCGGGCGGTACCAGGCGGCCTCGAACCGGCGCGGCGTGTATGCGCTGCGCGGCGTGCCGGCGGAATCGCAGTTCACGCTCAGCGTGGTCCGGGCCGGATTCCGGTTCGCGCCCCGCCTCGTGGCGACCGGCCGGTCCCGGGATTATCACTCTGTCTCCGGTAGCCGGGCGGGCATGGATTTCATCGGCACGGGCGCCAGGGCCGCGGAGCCCGTCGTGTATCCCGTCATGGGCGATCCCGGCGCCGGCGTGGCGGACCTGGGCCTGTACGATGACGGCGCCGGCTGCTGGCGCTTCCGCTCGGGCAGCGGCGCCGCGGGGCTCGCCTTCGGGGTCGAGGACTGCCAGCCGATCTATGCCGACCTGGACGGCGATCGCCGGGCGGATCCCGGCCTGTACCACGACGGGTGGGGCCTGTGGGCCGTTCGGCTCTCGAGCCGGAACGACGCCGTGGGATGGCTGGCATTCGGGCTGCCCGGCTCGCATCCCGCGGCGGCCGACGTGGACGGCGACCGCCTGGCCGATCCGATCCTCTACCAGGAGGCGGCCGGACTCTGGCATGCGCGGCTCTCCGCGAGCGGCTATGCGGCCATGTCGGCCGCGCTGGGCGCACCGGGCGGCCGGCCTGCGCCCGCCGACTACGACGGCGACCGCCTGGCGGACCCGGCCGTGTTCCGCGCCGAATCCGGCGCGTGGCACGCCTGGCTCTCCACCCGGGGCTATCAGCCGGTCTCGCTCTCGTTCGGGACGCCGTCCGACGCGCCGGCTGCCGGGGATTCCGACGGCGACGGCAAGGCCGATCCGGCCGTGTACAACGTCGTCTCCGGCCAGTGGACCCTCCTCCAGTCCAGCCGCCGGTACGCGCCGATGCGGCTGACCTTTTTCTAGCCGGGCCGCGAGGCTTGACCCGCCGCATCCCATGCGGCATGCTATTCATACAGCTGGAACCGGGCGCGTCTGCCCGGCGCGCTGCAACGGAAAGGAAACGCGGGCGATGAAGACCTACTACGAGCATAAAGTGGCGGTCGTGACCGGCGGCGCGTCGGGCATCGGGCTGGCGGTGTGCGAGGCGTTGCTCGCCTGCGAGGCCAAGGCGGTTGTCCTGGCGGATGTGAATGCCAGAAAACTCGAGACCGAAAGCGCCCGGCTCGAAGCCGCCTACCCGGGGAAGGTGCGGGGCATCCAGACCGATGTGACCCAGCCGGACCGCGTGGCCGCCATGATCCGGCAGGCGGCGGAGTTCGGCGGCGGGCACGTTCACTTCCTGTTCAACAATGCCGGGCTCGGGCTGTACAAGGCGTTTGACGACGCCACGGATGCCGACTGGACGTTCGCCTTCCAGGTGAATTTTTTCAGCGCCGTGTACGGCATCCGGGCGGTGCTGCCCATCATGCGCGCGCAGGGTGGGGGCCATATCGCGAACACGGCTTCCGGCATCGCGTTTGCCACGATGCCCTATCAGAGCATGTACAGCGCCACCAAGGCCGCGCTGCTTGCCATGACCGGCTCGCTGCGCTGCGAGTTGTGGGACGAGAACATTCGGTTCTCCACCGTGATCCCCGGGACCGTCGCCACGCCGATCTGGGACAAGTCCGGCGGTGCACCCGCCTGTGCCATCACGCCGGCTCAATCCGCCCACGCGATTCTCAAGGGAATCGCCGCCAACGAGCGGGTCGTCCTCGTGACGCCCGAGGACCGCGAGGGGGCCATGAACGCCTACCGTCCCGAAGCCGCCCAGGCGATGGATGCCTATTTGCTGAACGTGGCCCGCCAGCGGAAGAGCGGCAAAATGGCCATTTGACGACAGCCAGCAGCTGGCGCGCCGAGCATGACGGCGCCCGGAGCACGGCGCCGTCACGCGGCGGCAAGGAGATGCGATGCGCGGGATCATGGCGGTCATAGCGGCATGCCTGCTTGCCGCGGGATGCCGCTCGGTTGAGCCGAAGCCGGGGCCCCACGGCCCCTGGCACGCCGTCCACCTGATCGGCTATTTGACGGACGCGGATCTGCAAGCCTTGAGCCGGGATATTCCCGGCCTGGCCGCCCTGGGCTTGAACGTCCTGATTCTCGAGGTGGATTATCATTTCGAGTTCCAGTCCCACCCGGAATTGCGCAACGGCCCGCGCCAGATCACGCGGCAAGGCGCCCGGGCGTTCGCCGATACGTGCCGCCGGTACGGCATCCGCCTGATCCCCCAGTTCCAGTGCCTGGGCCATCAGTCGTGGAAGGAGCACACCGGCCCGCTCCTGACCCGCTATCCGGAACTCGACCTGACTCCGGGCGCGTTTCCCGGGAACGAGGGAATCTATTGCCGGGAATGGGACCCGCTGAATCCGAAGGTCAACGAGATCGTCTTCGCGCTCATGGACGAGCTGATTGACGCCTTTCAGGCGGACGCCTTCCACGTGGGGCTGGACGAGGTGTTTCTTCTGGGCCATGAGCGGTCGCCGTCCACGCGGGGGCGCGATCCCGCCCGCCTCTTTGCCCAGGCCGTCCGGGAGTACCACGACCACCTGGTCAACACGCGCGGGGTC
>CAZUYI010000205.1:0-5282 GCA_964624095.1 uncultured Verrucomicrobiota bacterium
TCAGGCCACCTGTGGGCGGGTGATGATCATTTCCGAGGGCAAGCTGGTGGCGGAGATTGATTTCTTCCCCGACCGCCCCGCCCCGGCGCCTTGAGCGGAGGCGCGGTCCGCCCATGCGGGAGCCTGATCCATGCCGAACTACCTGAGCGATCTCCGCCCGGAATTCACCCCCACCCTCCTCCGGGGCACGGCCATTCCCTGCTACCAGTTCGCGGGCACGCTGGCCGGCGAGCTCCGCGCCGGCGCCCTGGATGCCGCCCGCGCGCTCGACCTCATGGACGACATGCTCACGATCCGGGAATTCGAGAGCATGATCGTCAAGCTTCGCTCGGGCGCCTACGAGCCGCTCCCGGCGTTCAACTACCGGGGCCCGACCCACCTCTCGATCGGTCAGGAAGCGGTCGCCGTCGGCGCCTGCTCGGCCCTCGAGGGCACGGATTACATCACCAGCACGCACCGGGGCCACGGCGACAGCCTGGCCAAGGGATGTACGGCCCTGCGGGCCATGGATGACGAGGGCCTGCGCCGGCGCGTGCCCTCGTGCCAGGCCGCGGACCGGGCCGCCCTGCTGGAAGCGGCCCTCGAGGATCACGTGTTCCGCACGGCCGCGGAACTGTTCGGCAAGGAGGACGGCTACTGCAAGGGCCGCGGCGGCGGCATGCACATCGCCGATTTCACGCTCCAGCACCTGGGCGCCAACGCCATCGTGGGCGGCGGCGTCCCCATTGCCACCGGCGCGGCCATGGCCTGCCGCTACCTCGGCAACAAGCGGGTGGTCTGCTGTTTCGCCGGAGACGGCGCCTACGCCAACGGTGTGGTCCTGGAATCGCTCAACTGGGCCGCGATGGGCCAGTTCACCAACGAACTGGCCGCGCGCCCCTTCGGGCTGCCGATCGTGTTCCTGGTGCAGAACAACCATTACGGCATGACCGGGCGCGCCGAGAAGGAAGTGTCGGGCGTGGCGACCCTCGCGCAACGCGGCGCGGGATTCGCCGACAACGCTCTCCGCGCCGAGGTCGTCAACGGCATGGACGTGCTGGCCGTGCGCGATGCCGTGCACCGGGCCGCCCAGGCCTGCCGCGCGGGCCAGGGCCCCTGCTTGATCGAAGTCAATACCTACCGGTATTACGGCCATTCCCTGTCCGACCCCCGCACGGAATATCGCACGCGCGAGGAAGAGGCCGCCTGGAAGCACGTGGACCCGATTGTCCTGTATGCCCGCCAGCTTGAGGACGCCGGCGTGCTGGACGCCGCGGCGCGGGCGGCCCTCGAGGCGAAGGTCGGCGAGCGGAATGCGCGCGCCGCCCGGCGCGCGGCCGATAGCCCCGACCCATCGCCCGCCGATGTCATCCGCTACATGTATACGGACACCGCCTGCGAGACCGTGCCCGAGCCCTGCCGCCGGACCCGGATCGTGAAGGCGCGTCCAACCATTCAGCGCGGGCCCGGCGGTGAGCTCTCTTACAAGGACGCCCTCAAGGAAGCCCTGCTCGAGGAAATGCTGCGGGACAACCGCGTGATCCTCTACGGCGAGGACGTGGCCGATTACGGCGGGGCCTTCAAGGTCACCAAGGGCCTCCTCGAAGCCTTCGGCCGCGACCGTGTGTTCAACACACCGATCTCGGAGGCGGCCATCTGCGGCACGGCCGTCGGCGCCGCCATGGCCGGCCTGCGCCCGGTGGTCGAGCTGATGTACATGGACTTTGCCCTGATGGCCTCCGACCAGATCAGCAACCAGGCCGCCAAGTGGCACTACATGTCGGGCGCCAACATCGAGGTGGCGCTCGTCATCCGCGCCTCGGTGGGCGGCGGCAAGGGCTACGGCGGCCAGCATTCCCAGACGCTCGAATCGGTGTTCGCGCACATCCCGGGCCTCTACGTGGTGTATCCCGCCACGCCCGGCGATGCCAAGGGCATGCTGAAAGCCGCTATCCGCGACAACAACCCGGTGCTCTTCGTCGAGTCCCAGATGCTCTATAGCCTCAAGGGCCCCGTGCCCGAGGGCGACTTCCTCGTGCCCCTGGGCCGGGCGGAGATCCGGCGCGAGGGATCCGACCTCACCCTCGTGGCCTGGGGCCCCGCCGTCCATGACGCCTTGCGCGCCGCCGACCGCCTGCACACCGAGCGCGGCGTGAACGCGGAGGTGATTGACGTGCGGAGCCTGGTGCCGCTCGACATGGAGACCATCCTGCGCTCGGTCCGCAAAACCGGCCGGTGCGTCGTGGCCAGCCAGGCGGTCAGCATCGGCTCGTTCACCGGCGAGATCGCCTCCACGATCATGGCCGAGGCCTTCGACGATCTCGATGCCCCGGTGCTGCGCGTCGGCGCCAAGAACGGCATTGCGCCCCAATCGCACATCCTGGAAGCGGCCTTTCTCCCGACGGATCGCGATATCGCGGAAGCGGCCGCCCGGATTTTATGACGCACACGGTCATCATGCCGAAGCTCGGGCAGACCGTGGAGGAATCCACGATCGTTGCCTGGCGCAAGCGCGAGGGCGAGACCGTCGCCAAGGGCGACATCCTGTTCGACATCGAGACCGACAAGGCCGTTCTCGAGGTCGAAAGCTTTTTCGAGGGCACGCTCCTCAAGATCCTCGTGCCCGAAGGCCGCGCGGTGCCTGTCAGCGCGCCCGTGGCCTTCATCGGTGCGCCGGGCGACCCGCTCCCGGACCTGCCGCCGGCGCCGCCCGTGCCCGCCCCGCACCCCGCCCCCGCCCCGGCGTCCCTGCCGGCATCCGTCCCGGCGCGCGCACCGGACCTGCGCGCGGCGCCCGCACCGATCCCAGCGCCGCCAGGACCTCCGCCGCCCGGCGCGCCGGTCCGGCGCGCCGTGTCGCCCCGCGCCCGGCGGCTGCTCCGCGAAAAAGCCGTCCGCGCCGACGCCATTCCCGGCACGGGCCCCGGCGGGCGTGTCGTGGAACAGGACGTCCGCGCCTGGCTCGAGGCCCGCGGGTACGACGCGTTGCGGATCACGCCCGCCGCGCTCAACCTGGCGCGTGCCGAGGGGCTCGACGTCCTGACGCTCACCCCCGAGCCAGGCGACCCCCGCATCACCGTGAACACCGTCCGGGACGCGATCGCCGAGCGGCCTGCCCCGCTCAGCCGCATGCGCCAGGTGATTGCCGAACGCCTGACGGCGAGCTACACGACGGCCCCCCATTTCTTCGTGACGGTCTCGGCGGACATGACTGACCTGCTCGAGCTGCGCAGCCGGCTCAAGCGCGACGGGCGTCTGGTCTCCATCACCGGCTTCATCCTCAAGGCGACGGCCCTGGCGCTGTCCGAATTCCAGCCGCTGAACAGCATGACGCCCGACGGCCGCACCGTGCACCGGCGCCGGCGCGTGCATCTCGGCTTCGCGGTCGAAGTGCCCGAGGGGCTGGTCGTCCCCGTGCTCCGCGACGCCCACCTCCTGACGCTGGCCGAACTGCACGACCGGGCAGCGGCCCTGACGGCCAAGGCCCGCGAGGGCAGGCTGACGCCCGCCGACATGAGCGGCGGGACCTTTACGGTATCCAACATGGGAATGCTCGCCGTCGAGCAGTTCACCGCGATCATCAATCCGGGCGAAAGCGGCATCCTGGCCGTGTCGAGCATTCTCCCGACTCCCGCGGCAACCGGCAGGACCGTGACAATCCGCCAGCTCATGAAGATGACCCTGTCGTCGGACCACCGGCTCGTGGACGGGGCCACGGCCGCCCGTTTCGTCAACCGCGTGAAAGCCCTGCTCGAGGATATACCCGCATGGACTGCTATGATCTGATCGTTGTCGGGGCCGGGCCGGGCGGATACCCGGCCGCCATCCGCGCCGCGCAGCAGGGCGCCTCCGTGGCGCTCGTCGAGCGCGAGGCGCTGGGCGGGACCTGCCTTAACTGGGGCTGCATCCCCACCAAGACCCTGATCGCCGCGGGCTCCGATTTCCATCGCCTGCGGCAGGGCCGGCCGGGCCTGCGAGCCGAGCCGCCGGCCCTCGACTATGCCGCCCTGCGGCGACACAAGGACAGCGTCGTGGACACCCTGCGCGGCGGCATCGGGCGCCTGCTCAAGGCGCACGGCGTGGCGCTGATCGAAGGGACCGCCGCCTTCACGACGCCTACGCGCGTGACCGTCCGGCGCGACGGGCGCGCGGTCGCCCGAGCCGAGGCCCGCCGGATCGTCATTGCCTCCGGCTCCGTTCCCGTGCGGCCGTCGTTCCTGCCCGACCACCCGCGCGTCGTGGACAGCCGCGCCTTCCTGGCGCTCGACCGGCTGCCGGACCGGCTCATCGTGCTCGGCGGCGGCGTCATCGGCTGCGAACTCGCCTGCCTGGCCGCCCAGCTCGGCGCCACCGTCACGATCGTCGAACTGCTTGACGATATCCTCACGCCTCTGGATGCCGATGTGCGCGCCGAGGTCCGGCGCGGCATGGAGCGGCGCGGCATCCGGATACTGACGGGCCAGCCGCTGGACCGGGTGGACCCGGGCGACGCCGGGCTTCGCGCCCGGGTCGCACGCGACACGCTGGACGCCGACCTGCTGCTCGTCGCCGTGGGACGCCGCCCGCACACCGAGGGCCTGGACCTCGACAAGGCCGGGCTCACGCCGTCCGACTCGGGCCATCTCGACGCGGACCCCGACGGCCAAACCCGGGCGGCGGGCATCTATGCCGTGGGCGACGTGACCGGCGGCCCCCAGTTGGCGCACGCCGCCACGGCCCAGGGCCTGCGCGCCGCGGACGCGGCGCTCGGACGCCGGCCGCCGCGCCAACCCGCCATCGTTCCCGCCTGCCTGTTTACCGCACCGGAAGCCGCCGTCGCGGGACTGACGGAAACGGAAGCGCGCGCTGCGTCGCGCGCCGTGGCCGTCGGGAAGTTCCCGTTCGCCGCGCTCGGCAAAGCCCTGGCCGAGGGCGAAACGGCCGGCTTCGTGAAATGGATCGCCGACGCCGCAACCGACCAGTTGCTGGGCGCCGCCGCGGTCGGCGCCCATGCGACCGAGCTGATCGCCACGGCCGTCACGGCCCTCGAGGCCGAGCTGACGGCCGCCGAATTCGCCCGCACGGTCCAGGCCCACCCCACGTTCTCGGAAGCCTGGCTCGAGGCGGCCCACGCGGTTCATGGCCGATGTATCCACGCGCCGCCGCCCCGCCGGCGGAGCCAGCGGGCCACTCCATGAACGCCGGCGGCCGGCCCGCGGCGCCCGGCCGAATCCCGCACATTCCTGACGCGCCGTTGACACCCAGAGACAAGCGATGACTGCCGACACCCCCCGCCTCCCCGCCGCCATGCAGGCCGTGCGGCT
>CAZUYI010000206.1:0-5278 GCA_964624095.1 uncultured Verrucomicrobiota bacterium
TACCCTGCGGGGCTCATCGCGCGCCCGCCGGCTTTTCCTCAGGCTTCCCGCCCGCGTCCTTCCAGGCCGCCAGGTACTGTTTCGACGCCTCGACGAGGTGCCGGCCGATTTGGGGATAGGCTTCTTCGGGCAGATTCGCCAGCGACACGCGCACCGACCATTCCGGGCCTTTGAACCCGCCGCCATGCATCAGCACCACGCCGGACAGGGAGGCCAGCCGGAACAGGATGTCCACCGGCTCGTACTGCCGTTTCAGGAAGGCCGCAAAGCCCGGCCCGTAGCGCCGCTCGGCCCATACCATCAGGTCGAGCTCGCAGTAGTAGCTCGCGCGGTCCGGATCCTCCGGGTACGGCAGGCCGAGCCCGTCGAAGAGCGCCTTGTACCGGCGCCGGACGATGAGCTGGCAGATGGTCTTGTAGCTCTCGGCGCGGTCGGTCAGGGCGAACAGCGAAAACAGCGCCATCTGCACCTGCTGCGGCAGCGAGAGGCCCGCCGTGTGGTTGAGCGCCACGGACCGGCTGTCGGCCACCAGGCGGTCAATGAACTTCAGCCGGGCGGGCTCGAGTGTCAGGCTGCGGTAGCGCGCGTTCAGCGCGGCCCGGTCGCGGGCGGGCAGGCGGGCGAGCCGGCGGTCCAGGATGTTCTGCTCGTGGAGGGCCACGACGCCGAGCCGCCAGCCGGTGCAGCCGAAATGCTTGGAGTAGGAATAGACTCCGATCGTGTTCTGCGGCAGGTCGGCCATCAGGGACCGGAACCCGGACACGAACGTGCCGTAGACGTCGTCGGTGACAATGATCAGGTCGGGCCGCCGTGTCTTGACGAGCTGCACCAACCGGCGCCGCGACCGCGTCCGCATGGCGTAGGAGGGCGGATTGCTCGGGTTGACGAGGAAAAAGGCCTTGATGCGGGGATCGGCCAGCTTATCGAGCTCGGCGTCGGCGTACTGCCAGGTGTGCGTGCCGTCGGGCCGCCGCTCGACGTTGGCGCTCACCTCGACGATCCGGAAGGCGAACCGGTCCAGCTCCGGAATTTCGAGGTAGGGGGTGAAGGTCGGCACGCCGAGCGCAATCGTATCGCGGCGGTGGAGCAGGCGGTTGACGACGAGCGAGTCGAACAGGTAACACATGGCCGCCGTACCGCCCTCGACGGCGAACAGGTCGTAGCGGCCGCGGGGCGGCCGGCCGGCGCAGAGCTCGCGGACCAGGTAGGCGTGCACGATGCGCTCGGCGCAGGGCAGTATGCGGTCCGGCAGGGGATAGGTATCGCCGAGCACGCCCTCGGCCAGTTCGTGGACCAGCGTGTCGGGCTCGAGGCCCAGCGTGCCGGCGGCATACGCCACGCCGGCCCGGAGCAGGCGCACGCCGAGCCCATCGGGCTGGCGGGCGAGAAAGGCGTCGAACCGGGCGGCGATCTCGGGCTTGCGCGGCATGCCGCCGGCATCGGGCTCATCGAGCACGCGCTTGGATTCCTCGAGGGCGAAGCGGCCGAGCACGAAAAACGCCTCACGGGGCGTGGTGCAGACCCAGTTGGGATTGCCGCGCCCGGCATTGAGCATCTGGGCGGCGCTGGCGCGCGTTCGGTCCTGGGCCAGGGCGATCAGGCTGTTCTTGAGCTCGAACGGGCTGAGCGCTGCGAGCGCCCGTTGCTGGCGGCGCGTGACGGGGATGGACGGCATGGCACTCATGGACACCTCCTCGGGGGCACGGTGCGTTCGGGTCTTAATGCAACAGCATGACAATGATCACGCCCCAGATGGTCAGGAGCGTGTTGCCCACGGCATACGTCACCGTGTAGCCGAGGGCCGGCACCTTGCTGCGGGCTTCGTCCTGGATGGCGCCCAGGGCGGCGGTGGTCACCCGCGCGCCGGCGCAGGCGCCGAGCAAAATGCCCGGATGCATCCGGAACAGGTACTTGCCCGCCAGCAGGCCAAGGGCCAACGGGACCAGCGTCACGCCGATGCCGGCCAGAAAGAGGGTGAGCCCCTGTTCCTTAAGCCCCGTCACGAAGCTCGGCCCGGCAGTAATGCCCACCACGGCGATGAACGCGCACAGGCCCAGGTTCTGGAACACCCACAGGGCGGGCGCCGGGATGCGGCCGAAGGTCGGATGCACGGAGCGCAACCAGCCGCAGACCAGGCCCGCCAGCAGCGCGCCGCCGCTGGTGCTCAGGCTGAGCGGCACCGCCCCCACCGTGACGCTCAGGGCGCCGAGGACCGCGCCGGCGGCGATCCCCAACCCCATGAAAACCACGTCGGTCGCATGGGTGGGCCGGTCGGCATACCCCAGCCGCCGGACGGCGCGCTCGATGTCGCGCCGGGCGCCGCCGAGTTTGAGCACGTCGCCGCGCTGCACCCGCGTGCCGGGCGCCACGGGGAGTTCGACGCCCAGGCGCGTTACGCTGCGGACGAACAGGCCGCGCCCGACGCGGCCGGCGTCGGCCTCGGCCAGTTCCCGCAGCGTTTGGCCGTCCGCGTCGCGGCGGGTCACCACGATATCGAGCAGTTCGACAGGGAAGTCGAGCCGGGCGGCAATGGCCAGCACATCCCCCTCGAGGACGGTCTCGTCACCGGTGGACTCCAGGATCGTCGAGCCCCGCCGGATGCGTTCCAGGCAAAGCCGTTGCGGCTGATAGCGGGCCTCGATCGCGGCGGCCGTCTGGCCGGCAAACGGGTGGCCGGCCGGAACCCGATAGGCGCGGACCACAAAGCGCGTATAGGCGGAAATGACACCCGGCTCGGCCTCCCCGGCGCCCAGTTTGGCCTCCAGCGCCTTGCATTCCTCCGCCAGGTTGACCCGCAGCAGCTTCGGCCCCACCGAGGCCAGGAACCAGGCCGCGCCGGCCGTCCCGAAGAGATAGGTGACGGCATAGGCCACGGGCATGTGATCGAGCGCCTGCCGCGTCTGGTCGGGCGTCAGGGTCGCCAGGTGGCTGATGGAGTCCGACGCCACGCCCAGCACGGCCGATATGGTGCAGGCTCCGGACAGCAGGCCGGCCCCGAAGCCCACGTCCAGTCCGCACAGGAGGGCGGCGGCATAGGCGCTCAGCAGGCAGGCCACGCACACCACGACGGCAAACAGGACCTGGACCAGGCCTTCGCTTCGGAGGCTGCGGAAAAACTGCGGCCCGACCCCATACCCGACGGCGAACAGGAACATGAGGAAGAACACGGCCTTGACATGGGGCGAAATGCCGATCTGCAGCTGGCCCACCAGCACGCCGGCCAGCAGCACGCCGGTGACCGACCCGAGCGTGAACTTGCCGAACTTGAGCTTGCCGAGGGCGAAGCCCAGGGCGAGCGTCAGGAAAATGGCGATTTCCGGGTGGCCGCGCAGCGTTTCGATCAGCCAGTGGATCATGGAGTGCGCTCCCAATAGGAATGACCATGCGGCATTTGGCACGGGCTCCGGCATGCGGGCTCCAGCAGAGCCTGCCCGCGCGCCGGAAGACCGGCCAGGCCCGAGCCGCGGGCGGCTGCGCCTTACGGGGCCGGGTTGCCGGCGCCGGCCGGCTCGGACGCTTCCGGTCCCTGCGCGGGAGGCAGCCAGCCGGCGGCGGGAATCTGCCAGCCGCCGCCGAGCGCGCGGTAGAGCCGGACCACGACAATCTGCTGGTCGCGCCGGGCCTCGGCCTCGGCGATTTCAGCCGGGAACAGGCGCTGCTGGGCTTCGAGCACCTCGTAATAATTCGACTTGCCGAGCTCGTAGCGCCGCAGCGAAATCTGGACGGCTTCGCGCAGGGCGGCGGCATCGCGCGCGCGTTGCTCGCAGATGTCCGCCAGGCACCGGCGGGCGGCGAGCGCCGAGGCCACCTCGGCCAGCGCCTGGAGCACCGTCTGGCGGTAGAGCACGGACGCTTCCTCCCACTGCGCCCGCCTGGCCCGGTAGGCGCGAGTCAGACGCCCGCCCTGGAACACCGGCCCGGCGGCCGCGGCGGCCGCGCTCCAGATCCTGGACTCGCCGTCCAGCACGTCGTGCACTTCCGGGCTCAGCGCCCCGAACAGGCCGGTCAGGCGGATGGCGGGCATGAAGTCGGCCGCCGCCACGCCCATCCGGGCGGCAGCGCCCATGACGGCGGCTTCCGCCTGGCGCACGTCCGGGCGGCGCTCGAGAAGCTGGGCCGGCAGCCCGGCGGGGATGTCCGGCGCGGACGCCGGGCCGGCCGGCGGCGCGCCGCGCGGAATGGGGCCGGGCGGGCGTCCGAGCAGGACGGCCACCCGGTTTTCCTGCCCGGCGACCTGGAGTTCGAGTTCGGCCTGCGCGGCGCGAACGTCGGCCAGGTTGGCCTCGGCGCGCACGACCGCCAGTTTCGGCTCGACGCCATGCTCGTGGCGGCGCGTGAACAGGTCGAGCGTCGCCGCGTAGGACGCCTCCATGGCGCGGGCAATCTCGCGCTGGCGGTCGAGCGCCAGCAGCGTGAAATAGGACTCGGCCACGTCCGCCACGAGCGTCAGCAGCACCCCGCGCCGGGATTCCTCCGCGCCCAGCAGCTCGGCGCGGGCCGCCTCCGTCCCGCGCCGGATCCGGCCCCACAGGTCGAGTTCCCAGCTCGCGCCGAGCGAGCCGCCGAACTGGTTGGCGGTGACCGGCCCGGTCAGCAGCGTGCTCGTCCGCTGCCGGCCGGCCTCGGCGGAATACCCGAGCTGGGGATAATAGTCCGCCTGCGCCACGCCAAGCATCGCCTGGTACTGGGCCACCCGGGCGGCGGCGGCACGCAGGGTACAGTTGCTGCCGACCGCCTCGGCCGCCAGCCGCTGCAGCGCCTCGTCCCGGAACACCGACCACCAGGGCAGGTCGGCCAGCGAGGCGGCTTCCGCAGGACCCACCTGGTCGCGGTAGCCCGCGGGCAGGTCGAGCGCCGGGCGCCGATAGTCCGGGCCCATGACGCATCCGCCCGCCAGGGCGAGCAGCGCGGCCGCAATCGGCAGGGCGGCGCGGCGGGTCATGGCGTGCCTCCCGGGGCGCCCGTCGCGCCGGCGGGGCTCCGGCGGGCGAGCCGCTCGATCACGGTGAAGGACACCGGGACGAAGAAAATGCCCAGCAGGCTGGCCGCCAGCATGCCGCCCAGCACGGTGGTCCCCAGGATGCGGCGGGCGATGGCGCCGGCGCCCTCGGCGACCGCCAGCGGAATGACGCCCAGGATGAAGGCGAAAGCGGTCATCAGGATCGGGCGCAGCCGCAGGCGCGCGGCGGCCAGGGCGGCATCGGTGGGGCTGCGGCCGGCTTCCCGTTCGGCGCGTGCGAACTCGACGATCAGGATGGCGTTCTTGGCCGCCAGCCCG
>CAZUYI010000207.1:0-5265 GCA_964624095.1 uncultured Verrucomicrobiota bacterium
GAGCCGCAGGCGCGCGTTGCCGATCATGATGCCCCAGGACGGCTCGCCCTGCACGCCGATGCCCAGGTAGCTCATGAACACCTCCGTCGAGATGGCCGCCGGGAAGCGCAGCGAAAAGGTGATGATGATCACGTGCGCCACGTTGGGCAGGATGTGCCGGAACATGATCCGGAACGAACCCAGCCCGAGCGCCTGGGCGGCCAGGACGTAGGGCCGCGAGGCGTGCTTCATGACTTCGCCGCGGATCAGCCGGCACAAGCCGACCCAGGTCGTAAGGCCAATGCCCAAGTACACGCCCTGCAGGCCCTTGCCCACGACCAGGGCGATGGCCAGGATAAAGAGCAGGCCCGGAATGGACGAGAAGGTGGAATAGAGCCAGACAATGGCATCGTCCGTTCGGCCGCCGAAATAGCCGGCCAGGCAGCCGAGCAGCACGCCGATCGGAATGGCGATGCAGGCGGTGACAATCCCGACCTGGAAGGCGATTCGCGCTCCCTGCACCAGGCGCTGAAAGACGTCGCGGCCCAAGTTGTCCGTGCCCAGCGGGAAGCGGGCCAGTTCCCGGAACCCGGCGGCCAGGCGCGCCGCGGGCGCGGGCGGCGGGGCGCCGGGCCGCGCGGCAAACGGGGCGCGGAACGGGCTCGGCGGCAGGTAGTCCTGCTGCAGGTGCGTCTGCTGGTACGACGGCGTCACGTCCTTCCAGCGGGACACCCAGTAGACCGCCTCGCCGTAGGCGGCCGCCAGCAGGAACACCCCGATCACCCAGCACGAGGCCATGGCCAGGGGTGCGCGCCGCACCTGGCGCCAGGCGTCGCTCCAGAGCGACCGGCCCGCGGCCAGGCCGGCTCCATCTGTCATCGGGTCGTTCATGTCAGCCGGATCCGCGGGTCCACCAGCGCGTAGCAGAGGTCGGTGGCCAGGTTGGCCGCCACGTAGAGCACCGAGCCGATCAGCACCAGCGCCCGCACGACGTCCACGTCGGCATAGTTGATGGCATTGATCCCCATGTTGCCCAGTCCGGGAATCCCGAAAAAGCTCTCGAGCAGCAGGCTGCCCGTATAGAGGAACGGCAGGGCGATGACGACGTTCGTCAGGATGGGGATCATCGCGTTCTTGAGCACGTGCCGGAAGAGGACGCCCGACCGGCCGACCCCCTTGGCGAAGGCCGTGCGCACGTAGTCCCGGTACATCTCGTCGAGCATGACGGTGCGGTAAAAGCGCACATTCTCGCCCAGTCCGCTGACGACGCCGACGAGCACCGGCAGCAGGAGGTAGGCCCACGACTCGAAGCCCCAGAGCGGGAACCACCCGAGCCGGTATCCCAGCAGGTACTGCGCGGCGACGATCCAGACGAGGTAATTGACGCTCATCAGCACGACGGTCAGCACGACCAGGCCGCGGTCGAGCCAGGTGCCGCGGAAGAAGGCGCCCAGCAGGGCCACGCTGACGGACACGATCAGGGTCACGCAGAAGATCGGCACGGTGAGGCACAGCGACGGGCCGATGCCGTCCCTGAGCATCTGCGCCACGCGCTGGTTGGTGAAGGACGAGACCCCGAAGTCGAGCCGGAGGATCTGGCGCAGATAAAACAGGAACTGGGTATCGAGAGCGTGCGCGTTGCGGCGCTGCAAGGCCACGGAGGCCACTTCGAGCGGGGCGCCCTCGGCCCTCAGGGTGGCCTTGACCGAGCCGGGATCGGCGCCGGAGCGGAACGGGATTCGCACGGTGCGCCAGGAGGCGGCGGTCGCCAGCACGGTCGTGCGGCGTTCGCCGCCCGCGGACGGCACCCGCTGCGAGAGGGTGAGCGCAGCCCGGCCGGCCGGCAGCCGGTACCGGATCACCCAGCGGTAGACGGTGTCCGGGCGCGGCGCGCAGGCCAGCGGGACCGTCACCTCCCGGCCGGGTTCGAGCAGCAGCCGCCCGGCCTCATGCCGGACCCCGTCCACGCGGCGCCAGGCGCCGGCGGAGCGCGCAAAGGAGGCGGCCTCGCAGACGCGCGTGGAGCTCCAGCGTCCGACCAGCAGGGGCTTGTTGAAGCCGCGCTGCTCGTCGAACTCCTCGAGGGACTGGGCCGACACATTCTTGCCCAGCGTGAGGGCCGCCGGACTGCCGCCCACGAGGTTGAACAGGACAAAGGTGATGACGATGACCCCGAACACGGTGGGGATCATCTGCAGGACCCGGCGTATGGTGTAGTGCAGCATGCCGCTGTTTCCGCTGGCCGGGCACCGCCGGCGGCGACGCCCGGCATACTATCGAACCCGCGGCGCCGCGTAAAGCGCGGCGGGGAACGGGCGCGGATCAAAGGCCCGGGGCGCCTTCCGGGAACGGCACGACGGACAGGGCCGACGGCATGAGATAGCAGGTCGGGCGCCGCACGCCCGCGCGCGCCAGGTCGTCCAGCGCCAGCCGCACGGCCGTCTCCGCGTCCGGGGCCGTGCGGATGCCAAGGTCCGCCCGATCCCGGTCCGGCAGGCGGGTGACCAGCACGGCGCGCGGCCCGCGCAGCCGGGTCGAGAGCGCGGTTTGCCCATTGACTTCCGGCGACTGGCGCAGGCCCCGGTACAGCTCGGCGAGCGAGGGGCGGGTGACCCAGTACCGGAACCGCTCGTTGCCCAATCCTTCCGCGCAGGGAGCCACCAGGACCATGCGCCCGGCCGCGTGCACGGCCCGCGACGCGTTGAACAGCGCCTTGTGCGCCTGAATCCACGTGGCGGCCGGCTCCGCCGTCGCGACGACCAGGTCGGCCAACCGGCGGACGGGCGCGCGGTCCACGCGCTCGACCAGCCGGCACGCCGCCCGGTGCGCGGCGTCCAGGTCCCCGGCCGCCAGGCCGGCCAGCGCCCCGTCCGGCGCCAGCACGGTATTGACGATGAAATCGGGCGGATGCAGCCGGGCAGCCTCGAGCATGGCCTCCGATACCGGGTTCCCGTCCAGGCGCCCGATTTCGACCCCGGGCGCAAAGCCGTCGGCGCGCGGGTCCAGGGTCAGGCTGTGCGTCAGGGCGATCGTGGCCCGGTCTGCCAGGCCGGGCACGAGCGACTTGCGGCCGCCGCCGAACCCGGCATGATAGTGGTAGGAGGCGGCCCCCAGCAGGACGAGCCGGTCGGCTTCCGCCGCGCAACGCGCCAGCCGCACGGGATGCCCGCCGCGCAGCCGGCCGACATCCACAAGGCCGGCCGGGGCGTCCGGGTCGTGGCACACGATGCGGCCTTCGAACAGCCGGGCCATGGCCGGACCCAGCAGAACCCGGATTTCGGCCGGCGTGGGCGGCCGGTGAATGCCGGAGGCCACCGCCACGGTCATGTCGCCCGGCCTGCAGCCGCGCGCCTGCAGGCCGCGCAGGAGCACGGGCAGCACGCGGTCGGCCGCCGTGCGGCGCGTCTGGTCGGACACGACCAGGCAGACCGACTCGCCGGGCCGGATGCGCTCGAACACGGATCCGCCCCCGCCCTGTTTCCACACGGGATGGCTCAGCGCATGCCCGATGGCGGCGTCCCCAAGCGGCGCCGCGCACGGCGCGGCGTCCAGAACGCCCAGGCATTCGGCTGGAATGATTCCCCGCACAACGGCCTCCCGCCAAGCCCCGCCCAGGCCCGGGCCGAACCCGCGGCCCGCCCGGACCGGCTGACGGCAGCACTATATCCGCCGGCCGGCGCCGGGACCATGCTGAAATACAGGGAACGATTTGGATTTGCTTTTTACCGGCAGGTGGCATACTGCGGCTTTTTCGAATTCCGTTTCTGGAGAGGGGGCTCACGCCATGGACGCAAAGGCATTTGTCGGGCAGCAGATCGAAGACATCCGGAAAACCGTCGGCACGGGCTTGGCCATCAACGCCGTGAGCGGGGGCGTGGACAGCTCGGTGGTGACCGTGCTGGGCCATCGCGCGCTGGGCGCGCAGATGAAAAGCTTTTTCGTGGACAATGCCCTGATGCGCGAGCACGAGCCGGAACGCGTCATCCAGATGTTTTCCGGGCAGGACATCCCGGTGACGCGGGTGGACGCGCGCGCGGAGTTCCTGGCGGCGCTCAAGGGCCTGACGGATCCCGAGCAGAAGCGCCAGGCCATTACCGACACCTTCTACGCGAAGGTCTTCGCACGGCTGGTGCGCGAGACCAAGGCGCGCTTCCTGATGCACGGCACGATCCTCACCGACATCGAGGAAACGGTGGCCGGCATCAAGCGCCAGCACAACATCCTCTCGCAGCTCGGCATCCGGCCGGAAGAAGCCTACGGCTACACCGTGCTCGAACCGCTCAAGACCCTGCGCAAGGACGGGGTGCGCGCCGTGGCGGCAGAGCTCGGACTGCCCCCGGACGTCGCCCGCCGCATGCCCTTCCCCGGTCCGGCCCTCGCGGCGCGGATTGTCGGCGAGGTGACCGAGGAGAAACTGGCCCTCGTGCGCCGGGCCACGGCGATCGTCGAGGAGGAGCTGGCCGGCTGCGGCGCCTTCCAGTACCTGGCCGTCCTGCTCGACGAGTGCGCCACCGGTCTCCGGCACGGTCGGCGCGAGTTCGGGCGGCTGGTCGTCGTGCGCTGTATCGAGAGCACCGACGCCCGCACGGCGACGGTGACCCGGCTGCCCTGGGAAAAGCTCGAAGCCCTCTGCCGTCGCATCACCGACATTCCCGGCGTGAACCGCTGCCTCTACGACCTGACGCCCAAGCCGCCGGCGACCGTCGAGTACGTGTAACCGCGGGCCGGAAAAAGCTTGCGCCCGCGCGGGCATCTGGCATAGTACGCCGCCTTTTGGGACGCACACACACGGGGGGGATTCCCATGAGCACGCGCTACACGATAGCCGTCCTGCCCGGCGACGGGACCGGCCCGGAAGTCATCCGCGAGGGGCTCAAGGTGCTCGCGGCGGCGGCACGCCGGTTCGACTTCCAGCTCGAGACGGTGCCCTACGACCTGGGCGGGGAGCGCTACCTGAAGACCGGCGAAACCCTCCCCGACTCGGTCCTCGAGGAGCTGCGCCGGGTGGACGCGATTTACCTGGGCGCCATCGGGCATCCGCGGGTCAAGCCGGGCATCCTTGAAAAGGGGATCCTGCTCGCGCTGCGCTTTGCTCTCGACCAGTACATCAACCTGCGTCCCGTCAAGCTCTTCCCCGGGGTGGACGGCCCGCTGAAGGGCAAGGGCCCGGCCGACATTGACTACGTGGTGGTGCGCGAGAATTCCGGCGGGGCCTATACGGGCGCCGGCGGGATCACGATCCTGGAGAGCACCGGGCTGGCCCGCATGCGCGCGCAGATGCGCGAC
>CAZUYI010000208.1:0-1322 GCA_964624095.1 uncultured Verrucomicrobiota bacterium
CAGGTCATTCCAGACCCAGTCGAGGGCGGTGACCCACATGATATAGGAGGAGGCGCTGTAGCTTTGGCCCCACTCGGCCTCGATGCTCGCCCGGAGCATGCCCCGCACCTTGTCCAGCGCCGCCGGATCGCCGGTCATACGATACACGAAGGCCGCTTCCATCACGCCCACCTGCTTTGTGCCCCGGTCCGGACTGGACCAGTTGCCCACCCGCGCGGTTTCGAGGGCAATGCGGTCCAGCCGCGATTTCATGTCGTCGAACAGCGCCTGTTCCACGGTCAACGCCCGCTCCCAGACCGCCGGCCACGTGTCGGTGTTGAAAAACAGGCGCGGCCGGTCGGCCCGCAGCCGCGCCTGCAGGTCGATGGCGTCCCGCAAGGACTCGGCTTCGTACTTCAGGTTGCGCTCCAGCTCCGGCTGTTCGAGCAGGCGCCCCAGTTCCGCCCGCGCGGCGGGGTAATTGCGCTCCTGAAATGGAATCCGGGCCCAGGCCAGTTGAACGCGGGCCTGCCCGCCGGGTTCGACCGCCGCCTCGCGGGCCTTGGCGCAGGCTTGCCGGGCGGCCGCGTACTGGCACTCCGCCAGGAATGTCTCCGTAATGCCCAGGAGCGCCTCGACCCGCTGCTCCGGCGTCAGCTCGCCGAGCGCCAGCACCTGCTCGAACGTCGCCCGCTGGGCGGCAGGGTCCGTGCGGCCCAGGTCCTCGAGGCCGGCGCGCCCGAGGCCCAGCAGGGCGTCGGCTTTCTCGACGTCGCTCGCCGCCAGTTCGAAGGCTTGGCGGAATGCCCGGCTGGCCGCCTCCGACCGCAGGGCCCCGGCTTTCCGGCCCGCGGCCAGGGCGCCGGCATAGTCCCCGGCGCCGGGCGCCGCCGCGTCCGGCGCGCCGCGCGCCGCCAGGACCAGGCTCCACGCAATGGCCAACACCGACACCAATCGGGGCGTCATGGAAAGGCTCCTCTATCTATCATCGGCAGAAAAGGACGACGCGGACTTCTCAATAGATTACATCTAATGGCTTGAACAGGTCAAGCAGATGGGCGCACGCGCCCGTCAGAAATCCAGCCGGACCGTACCGCTGGAACCCGGACGGGACACGACCACGGTTTCCGACGCCGCGTCGTACCGGCCGCCTTGCACCGTGCGCGGGCGGATTCCGTCCGGATGCGGCAGGCGCACGCGCAGTTCGGCCGGCCGGCGCGGCTCGAAAAAACGGTAGGCCGCGCGGCCCGTGTCCGCCAGTCCAGTCGGCCCAGGGTCCCGTCGCGAACGGTGACCGCCGCCGAGTCCGGCACCTGTTTCTAGAGCACGGCCACGCTGACCAT
>CAZUYI010000208.1:1332-5257 GCA_964624095.1 uncultured Verrucomicrobiota bacterium
CGAAATAACTCGCCACCCGCTCCAGCCGGATCTCCCGCCCATCGGCCAGCCAGGCGCGCGGCGCGCCGGCCAGGCACGTCAGGGTCCGGCCCGCCTCGACCCACAGCATCCACCGCGTGAGCATCAGGAACGCGCCGTCGGCCTCGGTCTTGAGCGGGCATGCGCCGAAGTAATGCTCCCAGAAGGCGTAGATGTCGCGATCGGCCAGCGAGGCCAGGGTATTGTAGTAGCTTTTCAGGAACGGCTTGACCTCGCCGCGCCGCAGATGGACCCACGGGTGCCAGCTGATGTACGGCTGACTGTGCCGCACGTTGCGTACATGATACAGGTCCGTGACGTACCGCATCAGGCGCGTGGCGCACGGCTCATCGGGCTCGAACAGGCCGTGGAAGATCAGGGCCGCCGGGAATGCATCATCCCGTATCAGCGTGGTGCCATGCGAGTCGCGCACCTGCCTGTCGTCCAGGCAGGCGGGCCTGTCGCGTTCCGGCCATGGCGCCAGGCTGGGCGTCCAGGCGCCGTCGCCCAGCGGCACCACGGGCGCGCGCTCCATGGAGTGCATGACGGCCGCGCGCAGGTCCCGTTTCCAGGCGAGGGCCTCGCGGCTCAGCCGCCGGGAGTCGGCGGGGAGGACGCCCCGCAGCGCGTCGGCCAGCGCCTGGATGCCATGCACCGCGCCGGCGTTCAGGTTGAACCCGTAAAACGTTTCCCGCATGTCGGCACTCTGTCCGTCAATCAGCCCGTAGCCCCGGCCGCGCAAGTCCGGGCGCCGGTTGCGCGCGCGCCAGGCAAGCAGGTAATCGGCGGTTTTCAGCAGGCGCGCCGCGCGGCGGCGCAGCCAGGCCGTGTCGCGGGTGTACCGGACATGCTCGGCAACCATCCACAGCACGGCCCCCGGCTCGGTCTGAAAATTGGTATGATTTCGCATCATGCCGTCCGGATGCTGTTTTTCGAGGAAGAAATCCAGGGCGCGCCGCACGAGGTCGTGCCGGCCGACCGAATCGAGAAACTGAATCATGGCCGCGTTTTCCGGCGCCAGCGCGGAATACGTAAGTCCGCAGGACGGCGCCAGCGGGCCGGCCGGCTCGCGCCCGTACATCACCAGGTCCAGGTGCAGCCGGCAGGCGCGGACCCGGTCGCGAAGGCGCGGTTCGGGAATGTCGATCCGCGCGTCCCGGTCCAGCGTGGCCCGCCAGAACCGGCGGCAGGCTTCCAGGTGGGCCGGGACCGGTTGGCGCGCCAGGCGCGCCGCGCGCGCGCGGTCAATCGGGCGGTGGGGGATCAGGAACTCCGCCTCGATCCCGCCGCCGGGCGGCAGGAGCACGGACACTTCCGCATGCGGCATCGGCTTCCCGTTCAGACGCGCCACGCAGAATACCGTGCCGGACTCGAACAGCCCGAACCCGGATTCCGGCTCGTACCCGAGCAGCCCGCCCGCCCGGGCCATGGGCATGCCGTTCACAGGCGCCGGGGCGCCCAGCCAGGCATACCGCGGCACGGCCGCCGTGTTGCGCGCCTCAACGCGGCACACGAGAACCGGCTCCTCCAGGCGGTGCGCCGCGGCGCGGTAGGCCTTCATGAACCGCGCGCGATCCGAGTCCGTCAGAAAAACCTTTTTCGACGGGTACAGACGCGCCGACGCCCACGCGTCCTCCGCGCTCTGGCTGCTCTCGCACGCCAGCAGGCGCCAGAAGGCTGTTTGCTGGTCCGGCGTAAATACGTGCCCGCCCGTATAGCCGTCGGCCACCAGGAAATGCGTGCCGCGCACGGAGCCCGGCCCCAGGGGCGCGCGCTCCAGCGAGCAGAACAGGGTCAGGTCGTACAGCACCTCGTCGTCCGTCACCCGCTGGTGCAGGATGGGCAGCGCGCCGTCGTCGAGCCGGCGCGTTAGCGGCAGGACGCACCCCATCCCGCGGCCGACCGTCAGGCGATAGCCCGCTGCCGAGGGCGCCGTCTCCGGCACGATCAACGGGCGGCTCGCCTGTCGCGGGGTGATCTCCACCACCGATTCCCACGGCATGCCGTTCGGGCTCCGGAGCGGGCTGGCCGTGAACAGCCGCATGTCCCGCCCGAGTCCCAGGACGGCAAGCCCTTCCAGGCGGCGCGTGTGGGCCGCCGCCGCCTCATAGTTCTCTTCCGGCTCGGATTCGATCTGCTCCAGCTTGGTCAACCGCCGCCGGCTCGCCACGTCGGCGGCAACCTGCTCGTAGCCGCGCGGGTCCTCCGCGGGCACCACGGCGGCGCCGAGGTCCGGCAGAAAGATCGGGCAGGCCGCCGACACGTCCCGCAGGAAAAACGAGAATCCGCACGACGGGGTTTTAACGGACACCACGGTGGCCGGCGAGCCGGGCTGCACCCGCGCGCCGCGGCATTCGATCCGCAGGCGGCCCGGCGCGGGCGGCGCCGGCCGCGCGCGGTTCGCGCCCGGCCGCGCCGCTCGTTTCTGCCATTTCACGCGGCCCAGGGTCCCATCGCGAACGGCGACCGCCGCCGCGTTCGGCGCGTGTTTCCACAACACCGCCACAGGACATGTGTTCGACTTCATCAGGTCCTTTCTGGATCCATGTTCACCCTGTCATGGAGCGCCTGTCGGGCGCTTCGCGTCGCCCGCGGCGGCCGCCGTCCGTATCGTGACCGGGTCTCAACCGTCGGCGAACTCGGCGCGCATGCGCTGAAGATTCGATTCCACGTGCTTTCGTTTCTCGGCGCCGGAATGCTCGCGCACCACCTCGAAGCGCGTGTTGTACTCCTTCCAATCCTCCAACAGCTGCCGCTTGCAGATTTCGCCCCACGTCAACTCGGCGTAGCGCCGGGCCTCACCGCTGAGGCGCACCTCGCCCTCGAGGCTCGGCCACGGCTGGCCCGGCGCGCGGCGCGCGGGGTCGGGCGACCAGTCATCGTGCTCGTACCGAGAGCGCACGGACTCGTCGCGGAAATCGGGGACGGGCTCCGGGGCCGAATCGTTCAGGGCCGACCGGTACGCCAGGACCCCGATGAGGCTCATGGCGATGCCGCGGTACACGTCGAGGAACGGCGGCTCGTTCCGCCGGATGGCCTTCGCAAACTCGCGGACGGTGAAGAAATCGCTGCCGCCGTGCCCGGCCCGCCGGGCAAGCTCGGCATCCTCGCGATAGGCCGGCGTGACATAGTCGACCCGCCTCTGGCCGTCGGGCGTGGCCCAGGGCTCCTGCTTGATGAGCAGCCGGCCGTCGTGCGTCGTGTCCAGCAGGGCCCGGCTCCCGTGAATGCGGTAGCGGACGGCCCCCCCCTGCAGCCCGCCCTGGAGCAGCTTGACCACCGCGCCGTTATCCATGCGGCAGACGATCAAACCGCCCCGATCCTGGCGCGAAATCGAAAAGCGCAGGGTGTCCGGTTCGCCCAGGCTGCGCGGGACGACAAACCCGTTGACCTTGACCGGCCGCGTCCCCGTGATGTGCATGATCGGCGCCATAGCGTGCGTGCAGTAATAGGTGGCGGGAATCCAGGCACGCCAGTGATCATATGACGGCGTGCCCTCCAGGGATGCGGCGATGCTCCCGGCCGGATGGACGTATTCGCCCTCCCCGTACTGGAAGCGCCCGGCCACGCCCGCCTGGAACAGCCGGTGCATCTCGAGGGCAAGCTGGCCGTAGACGTAATTCTCGGCGAACATGTACATCCGGCCGCTCCGCTCCACCGCGCGCGCCAGCGCCACGCCCTCGGCCGGCGTGTGGCAGGCGGCCGTTTCGCTCAGCACGTGCTTCCCGGCCGCCAGCGCCTTGACGGCAAACGGCGCATGCTGGTGGAAATAATTGGCCAGTACGACCGCGTCCAGATCGTGCTCGAGGAACCGGCCGTAGTCCGTGTACAGCGCCACGCCGAGGTCGGTCAGCAGCGCGCGGGTCCAGGCCCGGGTCGGCGCCTCGATGCCCATGTCGCAGACCGC
>CAZUYI010000209.1:0-5240 GCA_964624095.1 uncultured Verrucomicrobiota bacterium
TGACCGCCCTGCGCCATGCACGCCGAAGCCGCACACATCCCGTCGGACCCGGCCGCCCTCATGCGCCGGCTCCTGCTCCTGCTCGCCCTCAGCGCCGGCCTCGGGTGGCTGGGAACGCGGGCCGGCCTGGAACTCCACCAGTGCATCGCGGCGAGCGTCTTCCTCGCCACGATCCTCGGCACGCTCCTCTTCTGGCACCTGCGCCTCGCGATCGCGTTCCTCGGCGTGGCCCTCCTGATCCTGACCCGGTCGTTCACGCTTCCGGGCTTCGTGCAGGCGGCGTCGCTGCCCGTCATCCTGTTCCTCTCCGGCATGATGATCGTCGTCGGAGCCCTGCGCGACCTCGGGTTCTTCACCTGGATCGTCCAGGGCATCGTCGCCATGCCCGGCATGACCGGACGCCGCTTCATCGCGGTCACCGCCGTCGCCAGCGCGTTGCTGGCCTGCCTCGTGGACGAGGTCACATCCACCATCTTCATCAGCGCCCTTATCTTCCAGGTCTGCGGCCGGCTCAAGCTCAATCCCGCGCCCTACCTGATCCTCTGCGTGCTCTGCACGAACGTCGGAAGCGCCGGCACCATGATGGGCAACCCGGTGGGCATCTATATCGGCACGCAGGCCGGGCTGACCTTCCAGGATTTCATGATCTGGGCGTTTCCCATCATGCTGCTCGCCCTGGCGGTTACGATCGCCGTCACCCTGCTCTGGTACCGGGCCGAGCTGCGCGAGTTCGACCGCCGGCTCGCCGACCGGCTGGAGCGGAACCTGAGCCTGGCCCCGCGCATCAAGGTTCCCTATAAGCGGAGCCTGGCCCTGCTGCTCGGGACGTTTCTGCTCATTGCCTTCCACCATCAGATCGAAGGCCTGTTGAACCTGGACACCAACAGCGTGCTCCTGATCGCCCCGCTCGTCTGCGCCGGCGTCACGATGATCGCCCGGCCGGCCCGCGCGCGGCATTACGTGGAGCGCGACATTGACTGGTGGACGCTGCTGTTCTTCATGCTGCTGTTCGCCATCGCGGGCACTCTCGAGCACGTGGGGCTCACCAACCGCCTGGCCGAAGGCTTTACGGCCCGCTTCGGGCATTCGCCGGAGCTGCTCGTGCCGGCGATCCTGGCCGTCACGGCCCTCGGCTCGGCGTTCGTGGACAACGTGGTGTTCGTGGCCGCCTTCTCGCCCGTGATCCGCGCGCTGTCGGAGACCGTCTTCGGCATGCCGCTCTGGTGGGCACTGCTCTTTGGGGCCTGCTTCGGCGGGAACATCACGCTGATCGGCAGCACGGCCAACATCGTGGCCATCGGCCTGCTCGAGAAGCAAAGCCATGTGCGGATCCGGTTCCTCCAGTGGCTCAAGATCGGGTTCGTCAGCGCCCTGGTCGCGTGCCTCGCCGCGTGGGGGGCGCTGCGGCTCGCGAGCCCGGCCATGGCGCGCTACGCGGCCCGCGGCCACGCCGCGGCGGGATCCGAGTAGCGCGCGGCGCCCGGCCCGGCCGCGCCCCGGACCCGGACGCCGTCCGATACCATGAAGGAAAGCTGGCCATGACCCGCCCCGCGCCGAGTGTGCTCCGCGCCTGGGCCGGGCAGCTCGTCCTCGCCGGACTGGCCGGCGCGGTCTATGCCTGGACGCTCCTGCCGGGTGTCGGCTACCACGGCGATACGGCCAACCTGCAATTCGTCGGCTACGTGTTCGGTACGACGCATCCGACCGGCTACCCGCTCTACACGCTGCTCAACGGGGCGTTCCTGCACGGGCTGCCGGTCGGCTCGCTCGCCTTCCGGGCCAACCTGCTCTCGGCGGTCTTCGGGGTGCTGGCGGTCCTGGTCCTGCACCGGCTGTGCCTCGCGCTGCTGGACGACCGGCTGGCGGCCTTCGTCGGCGCCGGCGTGTTCGCCTTTACGCCGGTCTTCTGGAGCCAGTGCCTCGTCGCCGAGGTGTACAGCCTGCACGCGCTGCTCATGGCCGGCGTCCTGTACCTCGCCGTGCGCTGGACCCGGACGCGCCGGCGGGGCGTGCTCGCGGCGGCCGGCGCGCTGGCGCTCCTTTCGCTCGCGCACCACCTCACCGCGCTCATGATCCTGCCGGCGCTCGCGTTCCTCGTGCTGGCCGTCGAGCCGCGCGCGGCGCGGGACCCGCGGGTGGCGGGCGCCGCGCTGGCCGCGGCGGGGCTGGCCGCGGCGTCGTACGGATACCTTTTCTGGCGCACGCGCGATCCCGCCACGCCGTACCTCGAAATGACCGTGCCGTCCCTCGAGCGGCTGCTGTGGTACCTGCGCGGGGCCCATTTCCAGGACCGGATGGGCGCCTTTACGCTGCGCCAGGTGCTTGCCGAGCGCCTCCCGCTCTTTGCGCGGCTCGCGTGGGCCCAGTTCGGGCCGCTGCTGCTCGTCGCCCTGCCGGGCGCCGCCGCGCTGGGCGGCTGGCGGCTCACCGGGTTCTTCCTGCTCTACGTCGCCGTCAATACCGGCTGGGCGCTCACGTACGACATCCCGGATATCGCCGTCTATTTCATCCCGAGTTTCCTCGTCGGCGCCGTCTGCCTCGCCGCCGGCCTCGCCTGGCTCCGGCGCCGCACGCCGGAGCGGTTCCGCCGCGCCTGGCTCCTGGCGGCCCTCGTTCCGGTCGGGCTCATCGCCCGCCACGCGGAGTCCGTGTCGCAGCGCCAGGCCGTGAACACCGAGCGCCAGATCCGGGCGGCGCTCGAGGCGGCCGGCGGGCCGGCGCTGATCCTCTCGCCCGATTACGACTACTCCGAGTATTTCTGGTATTTTTTGATCGGCGAAGGACTCGAGCGCGAGCGGGGCCTGTACCTCATGCACCACTTCCATGCCGGGCAGGTCCGCGACTACCTGCGGGACGGCGCACCCCTCTACCTGCCCACCGAACGCAAGACGGCGCCGCCGGGATTGCCGGTCTTCTTTTTCCTGCCCGACGGCGGCCAGGCGCGCCACCTCGGCCGGCACCGGATGGGGCAGCTCGAGGCGGAAGGGCTGGAGATCGAGCCGGCCGCGGAACACCTGCATCGAGTGGTTTGGAAACGCCGCGCGCCGTGAAGCCCCGCCGGCGCACGGAGCCCGCCATGACAACCGGGTCCACGCCGGATGCCCGATCCGCGCGCCGCTGGCAGGCGGCGGCCGCGCTGCTGGCAGCCGCGCTGGCGCTCCTGGCCTCGCGCCTGGTCTTCCAGGGCGCGCCCGTGACGGCCGACGAAACCAGCTATCGCTTCCAGGCCAACTGCTTTCTCGACGGCGTGATCCGGCGCCCGCTCCCGCCGATCGCGCCCGCCTTTCAGCACGACATGATCATCCTGCGGGAGGGGATCGGCTGGCTGTCGCGCTATTCGCCCGGACATGCCCTGTGGCTGATGCCCGGCGAATGGCTCGCGGCCCCGCACCTCATGAGCGCCGTGGCGGCCGCGCTGAGCGCGTGGTTCCTCGTCGGCTGCGCCCGCCGGCTGTCGGTGCATCCGGGCCTGGTGGCCGGGCTGCTGCTCGCGTCGCCCTGGTTCCTGTTCATGCACGGCACGCTGCTGTGCCACACGAGCGCGCACCTGGCGTTCGTGGTGGGGCTGTGGGCCTACCTAGCCTGGCTCGATACGCGGCGCTGGCGCTACACGGCGCTCAGCGGGTGCATGGGCGGGTTCATGGTCCTGTCCCGGAGTTTTACGGCGCTGCTGATGGGCGCGCCGCTGGCCCTGCACGCGCTGGCCTATGGGCTTCGGCGCCGGACGCGCGCGGTCTGGATCGGGGTGGGCGCCGCGGCGCTGGGCGTGGCCGGCGGGCTGGCCGCCACCCTGCTCTACAACCGCCTGGCCACGGGCTCGGCCGGGCTCTCCCCGTTCCTGGCGTACGACGACTCCGACGGGCTCGGGTTCGGCTGGCGTCATGTCCACGGCGGCTGCCCCTGCTTTCATACCTGGGCGGCCGGGTGGCACGCCCTGCTGGCCCGGCTACGGCTGCTGGACCGGTGGCTCGTGGGCATCCCCGGCTCTCTCCCCGCCGTGGCGTTGCTGGCCCTCGCCGGGTGGTCATGGCCGGCCGGCGCGCTGCTGGCGGCGCCCGCCCTCGCACTCTGGGCGGGGTACGTGTTCTTTTTCGCCAACACGGCGGATGCTATCGGGCCGCTCTACTATTTCGAGTCGCTGCCCTGCCTGCTGCTCCTGGCTGCCATTGGCCTGCAGCGGCTGTGGACACGCTGGGGTGGGACCCGGCCCGCCCGGCGCGTAGCCGTGGCCGCCGTCCTGGCCGCGCTGGCGCTGGACCTGTCCTTCGCGGGACGCGCCGGGCTGGACCTGCGCCGGGCGCTGGCCCGCGACGCAGGGCGGCGCCGGTTCCTGCGCGCCGCGCCCAGCCAGGCGCTGGTCATCCTGAAGGATATCACGGCGGACTACGGCTCGCTCACCTGCAACCTGCGCGGGCTCGACAGCCGCCCGCTGATTGCCGGGTATTTCGACGAGCCCGTGGCCCTGGCCGTGGCCAAGTGTTTCCCGGCCCGCGCACCGTACCTCATGACCGAACAGGACGGGCAGCTTCGCCTGATCCCGTTCGACCGGAACCGGCCGCTCGAGGTGTTCCTGGACGGCCCGCGCCTGCACGCCTACACGGGCGCCCTGGAGCCGCTGCCGGACGGCCAGTCCGTCCGGGTCTGCCGGGAAGGCCGCGACCGGGCCCACTGGATGGCCTGCCGCGGGTTCGCGTGGCTGAGCCCGGGCCGCTACACGGTCCATTACACGCTGGCCTTGTCCAACGTCGCGCCGGACCGGCCCGTGACGGTGGACGCCATTCCCGACTCCGGCGCCCGCGTGCTGGCGGAACGGACGCTGTCCGGCTCGATGCCCGTCTCGGACGTGCCGCTGGCCATCACGCTGGCCGGCAGTGCCTACGTGGAAACCCGCGTGCACTACGGCGGGTCCGGCGCGGCAGCGGTCCTGTCCATCCGGGTCCGCGAGGACGCCGGCGCTTGCGCGACGGCCCGCCCCCGTAGCGCGGGAATCCGTCCCGCGCGAGAATAGCCCAGGGTGACCTGGACGACCGCCGTGCTCACGCTGCGCGGCATCGGAGTGCCGCGCTACCAAGGCGACTGCGCGAATGGCTGCCCACCCCCGTAGCGCGGGAATCTGTCCCGCGCGGGAATAGCCCCGGGTGGCCTGGACGACCGCCGCACTCACCTTGCGCGGCATCGGAGTGCACCCGCCCGCGCATTCCTCTTCGGCCCGACGCCGCGTCGGGCCTTGGGACTGCGGC
>CAZUYI010000210.1:0-5239 GCA_964624095.1 uncultured Verrucomicrobiota bacterium
GCCCGGGTCCGGCTCGAGGAACCGGATGCCCGCCGCGGTCTCCAGGAAATCGTAGGTCCCGCTCACCAGACCGGCGTAGTCCCGCCCGGCGATCAGCATCCCCGCCGGACATGTCCGCAGGCCGTATCCGCCGGGCGGCAGCCCGGCCACCCGGCGCCGCCAGGCCCGGAGCGCGCCCGCGCCGGCCGGCGCCGGCCCGGCGCCGCGGCCCAGCCATATCCATGGACCGGTCCCGCCCCCGCCGCGCCGGGTGCCGGCTTCCTCTTCGACCACGGGCAGTGCGGCGCCCGTTACCCTCCCCAGGTACCGGCACAACTCCTCCGCCGCGAAGGATTCCGGCGCCTGGTAGCGAATGGCCAGTCGGCGTTCGTTTTTCCGTATCACGAGTGTCATGGTCTCCTCCCGAACGCGTTCAACCCTGTCACGGGGCGCGCCACGGCCCACCCGTGCGTTTCGGACAAGCCGGCGGCGCCTTCGGAAAGGTTATCGGCAAGACACGGGACATGGAAGACAATTCACGCCGTTGACTCCTCTCCCGTATCCGTGATCTCGCTCCGGCCCCATGGTAGTCCAACGCCGCGCGTGTCTAACGGGCGCGGTCCCGGGCGCATCGGGCTGTCACATTAGGCTTGCGCCGGGGAACGCCCCTGGGCTATGGTTTCTCAATTTCAGCGCGGCCCCTATGATGAAACCGGGCATCAAGCAGGCGCTCAAAACCGGGTTCAGCCTGGCGCTTCTGGCGTTTACGCTGAGCCTGATTGACTGGCGCAACTGCCACGACCTGGCCCGGCGGGCCGCGCCGGCCTGGCTGCTGGCGGCCGTCGGATTGCTGCTGGCCGAGCGCCTGCTGAGCGTCGCCAAGTGGCTGCTGCTCCTGCGCGCCCGGGGCTCGGCCGTCACCTTCTGGCGGCTGCTGGTGATCAATTACGTGGGCGGGTTCTGGGGGCTCGTGCTGCCGTCGAGCGTCAGCGCCGACATCGCCCGGGGCTATTACCTCTCGCGCCACACGGCCAACGTGTCGCTGGCGGTCACCTCGATGCTCGTGGACCGGCTGCTGGGGGTCGTGTCGCTGGTCGGGCTGGGCTGCATCAGCGCCTGGCTGGTGGGCGACACGTTTGGGCTGCCCCATGCCCGCGTGGTGGCTTCGCTGGTCCTGCTGGCGTGCGCGGCCGGGGCGGCGCTGCTCTTTCACGACCGCTCGATGCGCGGGCTGGACCGGCTGTTTATCCGGCGCCTGGCCCACGGGAAGCGCCTGGAGCCGGTGCGCCGCTGGATCGGGTCCTGTTTCGAGTACCGTCGGTCGCCCCGCGTGATGGTGAGCGCCTTGCTGCTGACCGTTATCGTGCAGATGGTGCGGGTGCTGGTCTTTTACGCCGTGGCCGTGGGGTTCGGCGTGCGCGCGCCGGTGACGTATTACTTCATTTTCATCCCGCTGATCATGCTGCTGATCATGCTGCCGGTTTCGATCAACGGGATCGGCGTCCGCGAAGGCAGCTTCGTGGCCTTTTTCGCGCTCGTCAACGTGCCCGCGGCGGAAGCGTTTGTCGTCTCGTTTGCCGTCTCGGTGCTCACCACGCTCATGACGGCGGTTGGCGGCCTCTTCTATATCCTGGACAAGGGTGCGCCTCCGGCGGCTGTTCCGCCGCCGGCCCGCGAAGAGGCCAAGCGCCCGTGCGGCAGGCCCGTGTGAGCCATCCGACCCGGGCCCCGCCCGGGCGGCTTGAACAGGATAGGAAGGGCGCAGTCCGGGCGGACCATGAAGCGGCGCATGAACCGGTCCGATCGCTCGAGCCTCCGGCACAGCGCCGCGCTTGCCGGACTCCTGGTGCTTGGCCTGGCGGCGCGGGTCGTCGGCGCCTGGTGCTACCGCCGGCACCTGAATCCCGATGCCGGCGTCGCGGCCCTGATGGCCCGGCATATGGCCGAGGGCCTGCCGTGGCCCGTTTTTTTCTACGGCCAGTCCTATATGGGCAGCCTGGAGCCCGCCGTCAGCGCGGTGTTGGCTCGGATCGCGGGATTCTCCGGATTCGCGGTCGGCCTGGGAACCGCCCTGCTGGGGTTCCTGACGCTGCCCGTCGTCTACCGATGGGCGCGGGACGCGGAGTCGCCCGCCGCCGGGCGCGCGGCGCTTCTGTTCCTGATCGTGGGACCGGGCGGCTTCTTCCATTACCAGGTCTCCCCCCGCGGCGGGTATGCACTCCTGATGCTGCTGAGCGCGTTGCTCCTGTGGCTGAGCGGACGGCTGGTCGTCCGCGAGCGGAGGTCGCGCGTCCCCGCCGGCGACATCGCCCCCTGGTACGGGCTGCTGGGCCTGATAGCCGGGCTCGGATGGTGGACCCATCCGCTCATGCTCGGCGCCCTGGTCTCCGCCGGGCTCCTGCTGCTGGCCGGCGCGGGCCGGCGCCTCTGGATCCGGCGCGCCCTCTGGGGAATGGCCGGGTTCCTGGCTGGCAGCCTGCCGTTCTGGCTCTGGAACCTGACCCACCAGTGGGCCTCGTTCGCGTTGCTCGAATCGCTGCAGCCGCAATCCGTCGGTGCCGGGCTGAGGCTGTTCTTTGTCGACCGGTTCCTCGACCTGGTCGAGCTGCGGGGGCGTCCGGTTGCCTGGCTGGCCGCGGGCGCCGCCCTCTATCTGGGCGCGGCCCTGGCGGCGCTCGGCGCGCTCGCGACGCCCGGCGCGGCCCGGCGCCGTCCGGCCGCCTTCGTTCACACGGCGGCGTCGCTGCTGTTCGTGGCTCTCTCGGCGCTGCTCTTCGCCAGATCGCGGTTCGCGCTCACGGATACGCCCCGCTATCTCCTACCGATCGTGCCGGCCATGGCGGTCCTGGTCGGCCTCGCCACCGCCCGGCTGGGCGGCATCCTGCCGCGCGGCTGCGCATGGCTGGCCTGGCTGCCGGTCCTGGCGCTGGTAGCCGGCCAGTACCAGGCCCTCCCGGCTGCCGTGCGCCGGGCCCGCCACGACGAAGCCGCCTGCCGCACCATCCAGCAGGTGGGCGACTATCTGCGCCGGCACGATGTATCCTGTGCCTACAGCGATTACCGGTTCTACAGTTGGAACATTGCCCTGAACGAGGATGTGTGTTTCTGCACGGTGCCCTTCGACCGCTATCCGCCGTACCGGCGCCGGGCCGAAGTGGCCGAACGCGTGGCCACCCTCTGCAATCCCGGCAATATCCTCGCCCTCCTGCAGGACGGCGGCGTGACGGCCCGTGTCGTGTATACCCAGGAGGTCTGCATCCTCCACGACTTTCAGCCGCCGCCCCCCGCGATCCTGCGTCCCGGGGCGATGGCGGCCGCCCGCGACCACGCCGGCGCGGACCTCCGCCGGGTACTGACCGACCTTGATCTCACGACGTGGTGGGCCCACGACGGGTCCGACAGCCAGGCAGCCTGGCTCGAGGTGACGCTGCAGCAGCCGGAAACACTGTCGCGGCTGCGGCTCGTCTGCTGGCCGGAGTACCCCTCCGAGATCCAGGTCGAAGGCCGGCTCGGGGACGAGCCCTGGCGCGTGGTCGTGCCGCTCCGTCGCCCCTCGTGGTATATCTGGTCAGAGACGCGCCCGTACACCGGTACGTGGCAGTACCGGCTCGATATTCCGATTCCGCCCGACGCGGGCCGCCTGGATCGCCTGCGGCTGCGGGGTATAGGCCAAAAGATTGGAGTCTGCGAACTGATGCTCTACGCGGCGGACACGCGGACCCCGCGCGACGGGGCGCCGGATTGGCCCGCGCTCCTCGCGCGGCTCGACGCGCGCGGGATTGACCGCCTGTATTGTGACCGCGGCGTGGCAGCCGCCGTATACCGCAAGCGCGGCGCCGATCTCGCGCTGCCGCTCGATCCGGTTGCCTTCGGGGACGTGCCCGGCCGGCTGGACACGGCCGTGCGGTTCACGCCGCACACGGCGCTCCTCGTTCGCGCCGAGGACGCCGATCTCACACGCGCCGCGCTGGGCCGGCGCCGTCTCGCGCTCCGTGAAATGACCGTGGGGCCATGGATCCTGTTCGATGTCGAACCCGCCCGATGGGAAGCCGGCTGCGCCGAAGACAGCGGCCTGGACTGGATCGGTTTTGGCTGCGTGCTGGCGCGGCACAAGGAATGGGCCGCGGCCGCCGCCGTGCGGGCGGATGCCTGCGTGGCCGCCGGCCTCATGGACACGGCGCTCGACCTGCTCGAGGAAGCCGACCGCGTGGCGCCCGATTACCATCCCGTGCTCGAGCGCCTGGCGGCCTGCGAAACGGCGCGCGGCGAGACCGATGCGGCTGACCGCTGGCGCCGGCGCGCCGAACGCCTGGCGCAGCCGGCCATCCCGGCGGCGATCCAATTTCCCGGCGGGATCGGATTGGACGGGCTGTCGCTCTCGAGCCGGGTCGTCCGCCCCGGGGATACGCTGGCCATCCGCTATTATTGGAGACTGCCGGTGCGCCGCGAGGCGGCGCCGCCGCACGTGTTCGTGCACATCGAATCGAAGGCCGATGCGGCGGCCCGTTTCCAGGATGATCATATCCTGCCCGGGCCGCCCGGCGCGGCCGTGCAGCCGCTGCCGGAAGTGTTCATGGAGGAGCGCACCGTGGCCGTTCCGGCCGGCCTGCCGCCGGGCCGGTACGCCATCCGGCTCGGCCTGTACCGGCCCGAGCGGCACGGGCGCCGCCTGGCGCCGCGCACGGACTTGCCCTGTGACGGCGCGGCCGTGCTCGTCGCGGCCGATCTCGAGGTGGCAGGCGCCAGCGGGAATCGCTGAGCCGGCGCTGAACCGCCGGGAGCGGACCGCCTCTACAAGATCTTGGTGAGCGTCAGCGTCGCGACCTGCCCTTCCGGGCGGTCCCGGGCCCAGAATTCCCGGACGTAGCGCAGCGAGATGTTCAGCCCGGCCGGCGCGGAGAAATACGTGATTTCCGGCCCGGCGGCATACACCTCGTCGTGGTCCGAGCGGTCCCAGGTCACGTCGCGGCCGTGGTCGTCGGTGGTCTGCCACTGGGCGTAGCCGGCCAGGCCGACATCCCACGCCTGGGCCAGCTTCTTGCCGAGGCCCCACTCGATGTGCAGGGCGTCGCCGGGCTGCACGTCCACCTGGCGCTTGTTGCCGTTGACCTCGTAGCGGCCGAGCGCCGAGATCGACCAGGTGCGTTCGGAATCGGCGTAGCAGGTCCCAAAGAACCAGCAGGTGCAGTTAGGCTCTCTGGGAGTTGCCGTGGTAGGTGCCGCATTTTGGGGTGTGAGGGCGGCTTCGCCGCCCTCACAC
>CAZUYI010000211.1:0-4316 GCA_964624095.1 uncultured Verrucomicrobiota bacterium
TGACGAGCTGCGCGATGCGCTCCGAGTCCGACGTCACGCGCGACATGATCCAGCCCACCGGCGTGCGGTCGAAGTAGGAGAGCGACAGGGTCTGGAGGTGCTCGAAGCTCTGCCTCCGCAGGTCGTACTGGACGCGCTCGCGGAGGTCCGTGTTGCCGCGCAGGCCGTTGACCTGCGCCCAGCCGGTGATACCGGGCCGGGAGGCATGCCGCCACATGTAGCGGGCAATCTCCTCCTTGAACTGCTCCACGAAGCAGGGCCGCTCGGGGCGCGGCCCCACGAGACTCATCGTGCCCCTCAGCACGTTCCAGAGCTGGGGCAGCTCGTCCAAGTTGGTGCGGCGCAGCACGGCCCCGATGCGCGTCCGGCGCGGATCGTTTTCTACGGCCCAGACAGGCCCCGTGCTCGCCTCGGCATCCACGGACATGGTGCGGAATTTCACCAGCCGGAACGGGCGTCCGCCCTCGCCGCAGCGTTCCTGCCAGTAAAACACCGGGCCGGGAGAATCCCGCTTGATGAGCCAGGCGCAGACCGCCATGACCGGCGCGGCCACCAGCAGCCCGATGGCGGCTCCGGCCACGTCCTCGGCCCGCTTGAGCACGCGGTTCCAGAACCGGTCCAGCGGCCACGCGGTCAGGCCCAGCAGCGGAATGCCGCTGACGGTCCGCATATCCACGGTGCCGGTCATCGTGTAGAGCAGGTCCGGCACGAGCCGGAACGTCACCAGCGCCTGCTCGCAGGCCATCATCAGTTCGATCATCCGGGCGTGGTCGAGCGTCGAATCGGTCAGGATCACCTCGTCCACCTGCCGCGCCTCGATGAGGGGAAGCAGGGCATCCAGGCCGCCCCGGAGCAGGTCCGGGGGAATCTCGGCGCCGGGCAGGCCGGCATGGGTCTGGAAGAACGCCGTCACGCGAGCGCCGAGGCGCGGCTCCTGGGCAAGCGCTTTTTTCAGCCGCAGGGCGATGGTATCCGTGCCGGCCACGGCCACGCGGTTCACGCGGGTCCGATGCCGGGCCGCATGCAATTCCCAGCGGAAGAGCAGGTACCGCTCGACCAGTACGAGCAGCAGGATCGTGACTCCCGAGATCATCACGGTGACCCGCGAGAACTCGGGCTGCGTCCGCAGGACGAAGGCCAGGGCGGCAGCCGACAGCAGGCCGGTCAGCACGGCGCGTACGAGGCGCGGGATCGTGTCCCCGTACGTTCCGAGCTGGGGCCGGACATAGAGGCCCAACCCGCGGAAGATCAGGAGAAACAGGACCGTGCCCGCCAGGGCGCCCTGGGCGTACAGGCCGTACAGGTGCTCCGGCACGGTATCCTTGTACAGGGGGATCCACCCGCTGTCGAACCGGATCCAGATGGCCAGCATGAAGCCCAGGAACACGGCCAGGGCATCGCCCGCCACGGCCAGGCAGCTCGCCAGTCCATCGGATGTATCGCGCGCGCGCATCAAGTGCATACCAGGTCGCGGGCCAGTCCGGCGGCCCGGCCCGGCCCCGCCGCGGCGGCCACGACGGCCAGCGCGAATTCGAGGGCCGTGCCCGGCCCCTGGCTGGTAATCAGCCGGCCGTCCGTTACCACGCGCGTGTCGAGGCGCCGGGCCCGCGTCAGTTCGTCGGCCACGCCCGGGTGGCAGGTGGCTGCGCGGGCGTCGAGGATACCGGCTGCCTGCAGCACGAGCGGCCCGGCGCAGATGGCGGCCACCCACTTGCCCGACGCCGCGAAGACCCGCACGGCCTCGAGCACGCGCCGGTCGCCGGCCATGGCCCGGACCCCCTCGAGCCCGCCCGGAATCACGAGCAGCCCGTAGTCCTCCACGCGCACGTCCGGCCAGGCGGCGTCCGGGATCAGCCGGACGCCGCGCGACGCCGTAATCGGGCCGGGCTTCAGCCCGGCCAGCGTCACCTCCCACGGGACGCGCCGGAACACGTCGGCCGCAATGACCGTTTCCATCTCTTCACTGCCGTCCGCCACCGGGATCAGCACCTTCATCGCGCCGCTCTCCGGGCGGCGCCGCCCGGCGCCTGCGCCGCGATGGTTTCGTACCCGGCAAACTGGCCGTCGTTCATCACAAACAGCCGGTCGCGCGCATCCGCGGACACGTCGCTGGCCACGATCTCGCCGACAAACAGGGTGTGGTCGCCCGTCTGCAAAAAGGTCGTCACGCGGCACTCGAAGTTGGCACAGGCCCCCGCGATCCGCGGCGGCTTGACCTTGCGGGCCGGCATCGGCTGGAACCCGCTGTTCTTGAACTTGTCGTGATCGGCGCCGCTCTTCGTCCCGCAGAACTGCACCGCCTCGACCTGCCGGCAACTGGGCAAGGCCAGCACGAATTCCCCGCTGGTCCGGATCGCCTGCTCCGTGGCATGCGCGGCGCCGACCGAAATGGCCAGTTGGGGCGGCAGGTAGCTGGTGAACATGAACCAGTTTTGGGCCGCGACGTTCGGGCGCTGCGTGGCTTGATCCATGCTCACTACCACGGCCACCGGGCCCGGATACTGGGTCTGGAACACCGTCATGAGGCCGGATTTTTTCATGCGAAACCCCTTTCAGCCACGGATCGGTTCCCTGCACTCAAGTCTACCACCGGCCGTCCGTTCTGTCGAGGGAATCGCACCGCGCTTGCGCTTCCCGGCGCGCAGGTATAGACTCGATGACGAGCCGGGACCTCAAGGACCGGCCGGAACAGGACCCTGCCATGATCCATGACGTGCTGGCGACGGCCGTGCTGCTCTTTATCGTGCAGGACCCGATCGGTAACGTGCCGTTGTTCCTCAGCGTGCTGCGCGGGGTTCAGCCGAAACGGCGGCGCCGGATCATCGTGCGGGAATCGCTGATCGGGCTGGCGTTCCTGGTGCTGTTCCTGGCGCAGGGCAGCCGCCTGCTGACCCTGCTGCAGGTTTCGGTGTCGTCGCTGAGCCTGGCCGGTGGGATCATCCTGTTCATCATCGCGCTGAGCATGATTTTCAAGGGGGCGGAAGAGCTGTTCAAGGCCGCGCCCTCGGCCGAGCCGTTCATCGTGCCGCTGGCCATCCCGTTCATCGCGGGCCCGTCTGCGCTCACCACGGTCATGCTGATGTCGGCTCGGCACCCGGGGCGCGGGCTGCTGCCGCTGGCGGCGCTGGTCCTGGCCTGGACCGCCGGCACGGCCATCCTGATCGCGTCCGACACGCTCTACAGGGTCCTTGGCCGGAAAGCCATCATGGCCTGCGAACGCCTGATGGGCCTGCTGCTGGCGCTGATCTCCGTCGAAATGGTCGTCAACGGGCTGCGCCAGCTCTCCATCCTCCCGGCCTGATTCAGGCCAGGAGGGGAATCTCCGTCTCGCGGCCCTGGTCCTGCGCGGACACGTAGGCGCTGTAGAGCGTGCTCACGGTGTCGGCCGCCAGGGAGGCGTCGCTCTGAGGCGGGCGGCCGTCCCGCAAACTTTCCATGAAGTCCTGTAACTCCTGCGGATAGCCCGACATCCAGTGCTCGTCGGGCGCCGGGAAACTCCAGCCCTGCTTGGTGCCCAGCTTCTCGTTCAGGTAGACCTGCTCGAGCTGTTTCTCCACCGGGTTGTAGAGCACGTTGGCGTCCATGGGATTGATGTTGCAGCGCATGCGGTGCGCGTTGGCATAGACTTCCAGCCAGTTGTGCACGCCGCCCATCACCAGTTCGCAGGAAAAGATGTCGGCCACCATGCCGTCCTCGAAGACCACGTGGAGCTGCACGAAGTCCTCCACGTCCGTGTAGTCGGTGCGCAGGTGACCCCGGTCCTCGAACGTCGGCAGCCGCGTGATCTCGTGGGTGCGGCAGCTTACGGTCTTCGGCCGGATGGCCGATCCGCGCCGCGCCTGCCCCTCGATGCGCTTGAGGTACAGGGTGGCCGTCAGCGGGTGGCAGCCCTTGCCGACCAGCGAGCCGCCGCCCGAGAGGCGCCAGTCCCCGTAGGCGGTGCTGAGGCTGCCGCTGTGGCTTTCCTCGGCGTGGATCCAGAGAATCTGGTTCTTGGTGGCGCGCAGGATTTCCGCCTCCTTCTGCACGGTTGGTGCATACACCCAGTTCTCGGCGTAGCCCAGCGTCACGCCCGCCGCGCGCGCGGCCTCGATCATGCGGCGCGTGGACCGGAGCGCCTCGTCGAGCAGCGCGCGCTTGTCGGCCTGGTTCCCACGCCAGCCGGGCACGCCGGGCCCGTAGGCGCCGGTAAACGGCTTTTCAACGATCACGTGCCGGCCCAGCTCGCAGGCACGCACGCAGAGCGGCTCGTGCAGGGCGCCCGGCACGCACAGGTCCACCACGTCCACCGCCCGCACGAGGTCGTCGTAGGTGTC
>CAZUYI010000211.1:4326-5239 GCA_964624095.1 uncultured Verrucomicrobiota bacterium
ACGCCGTGCGCGGCCGCGAAGGCCTGGCGGCTGTCGGCCGACTTGGAATACACGCCGACCACCTCCACCGGCACGCCGCCGATGTGCCGGTAGGACTCGAGGTGAAACCGGGCCGCGAACCGCGCGCCCGCCAATCCGATCCTGATGGGTGTCTTCATGCGCGCCAGTATACACGCCCTCGGCCGACCGTGCACGCCTTTCCGAGTCTGGCGCCGGCCCGCCGGGCGCTCCGCTCACGCCCGACACAGGGCGCGAATGGCTTGGGCCACCGGGTCCACCTCCTCGTCGCGCAGCTCGGTGGCGTTGAGATACACGCTACGCCGGTCGGTGGGATACTGGCGCACGATGATGACGGGATCGCCTTCCGCCAGGCGCCGGCAGAGCGCGTCGGGCGTCAGCCGGGCGTCGGCCCCGAACGATAGCCGCACCCGCAGGAACGGGCAGCCGTTGGGATCGGGATCCTCGGCCGCCTGCAGGCCCGGCAGTCCGGCCAGCGACGAAACCAGCCGCCGCGTCTTGCGGGCTTCCGCCGCCGACCACGCCGCCGTGTTGTTCCACGGCGCCGCGCCAAAGGCCGCCAGCATGCCCACGAGGCCTTCCTTGCCGACCTTCATGCCGCGCCCGATCCCGCCGCTCTGCAGCAGGAGCGCCTCGACCAGCTCCCGGCGCCCCGCCACCACGCCCGCCGTGGTCGAACCCAGGTACTTGTGCGCACTGCACACGATGAGGTCCGGGCCGGAGGCCGCCAGCTCGCGCAGCCGCAGCTCCTGCGTGGCGGCGTCCAGGATCAGCGGCACGCCGGCCGCGTGCGCCAGCGCGGCCAACTCGGCCAGGGGCACCCCGCCGTACCCGGCGGTGTGATACGATTCCACCGCCACCACGGCCGCCGCGTCGCCCCGCGCCAGCGCGTGCC
>CAZUYI010000212.1:0-237 GCA_964624095.1 uncultured Verrucomicrobiota bacterium
CGCAAGATCGCCTGAAACGCGCGGCGTCCCGTTCGTGCAGGCCGGCCCGAGGGCCTCGGACCGCCGGGCCGACGGGTGGTACGAACACGGGGTGCGTCGCCGCGCGGCCCTGGCGGGGTGACGTGCGGCGCGCCGTGCGACCCTGTTTCAGGCGGGGTCCCCCGAACGATCGCGAGCCGGAGGCGTCCGTTCCATGGGGCACGCAGATCCAACACCGGTCTCCGCGAGCGGCCCAGT
>CAZUYI010000212.1:247-2111 GCA_964624095.1 uncultured Verrucomicrobiota bacterium
GGGCAGCCTGGACGGGCTGGCACAGGCTGACAACGACCGCGTGCCGCGCGAAGGGCCAGGCCGGCACGTGGGCGGAACGGCAAGGCCGGCGCTGAGCTGGACGATCGCCGCGTGGGCCCTGCTGGCCGCGGTCCTGCCGGCCGCCGAAACGGTCCTCACGATCCTGCATACCGCCGATGTCCACGGCCACGTGGAGGCGGTGCCTCCGGAACGCGGCGCGAAGCCGGCGGGCGGCCTGCTGCGCGGCGCCTCCGTGATCCGCCGCCTCCGGCAGCAGGCGCCCGACGCGATCCTGCTGGATCTGGGCGACCTGATTCAAGGCTCGGCCGAGAGCGCCTGCTCGACCGGCCGCGTGGTGGCCGAGGCCGTGCGCGTCCTGGGCTACGATGCCCTGGTGGTCGGCAACCACGAGTTTGACGGGGGTGCCGCCGGGTTGGCCCGCTTCTACGAACGCGTGAACGCGCCCGTGTTGGCGGCCAACCTGTTCCGGGCCGGACCGGGCCCGGCGCTGCCGGGCTTGAAGCCGTTCCTCGGCCTGGAACGGAGCGGCGTCCGCGTGGCCATCGTTGGCCTGACCAATCCGCTGATCCCGCTGTGGTCGCGGCCATGCCTGCTCGACGGCTGTGTAACCGCGGATTCGGTTTCGACCCTGCGCCGCATCTTGCCGGCGGTGCGCGCCTGGCGCCCGGACGTGCTGGTCCTGGCGGCGCACCAGGGGTGGCGGGGCCGCCGAGGCGACCCTGCCAATGAAATCGGGGTTGTGGCCCGGGCCTTCCCGGAATTCGACTTGATCCTCGGCGCCCATACGCACCAGGCCGTCGAACGGCGGGATCTCAGCGGCGTGCTGTATTCCCAGGCAGGATGCCATGGGCAGTGGGTGGGTGAAGTCAGGCTGACCCTGGAGTCGGACACGCGGCGCGTGGTGCGCCGCGAAGCCCGGCTGCATGCCGTCGGGAGCGATGAGCCGCCCGATCCCGAGATGGCGGCGCGCGTGGCGGCCGATCTCGCGGCCGCCCGGCGGGCGCTCAAGCAGCCGATCGGCTGGGCTGCGTGCAGCCTGAGTGCCGACCCGACCGCGCCGGGCCAGTCGCGCGCGCAGACGCTGTTGGCGATGGCCATCGCCGAACAGACGGGCGCCGAGGTGGTGTTCCACGGCGCCCTGTCGGACGCCGTGGTACGGGCCGGCCGGATGGTCCGGCGCGATGTATGGCGGCTCGTGCCCTACGACAACTACCTGGCAGTGGCGCGCCTTACCCTGGACGAAGTGGACCGGCTTCTCGAAGAAAACAGCGGCTATTATGGCACGCGCGACTTCCGCGGCGTATACGGCTTGACCTATGATCTGCGCCCGAACGCGCCCGCCGGGCGGCGCGTCAACGGCGTGCGCCTGACCCGCGCGGACCCGGCGCCGGGCGCGCGGGTGCGAGTGGCCTTCAACAGCTATGACCTGGCGTCCGCCGGCGGCCGGTTCCCTGTATTGCGTGCGCTGGCGGATCAGCCGGCAGCGCACCTGGAAGAGCGGCTGGAGTACACGACCCGCGGAGCCCTGCTCGAGTTTCTCCGCACCCACAATCCCGTGGACATCGAGGCGGTGCCGGGCGCCCGGGTCCTGCGCGGCCCGGCGCCGGCCGCCGAGCGCGAGCCCGAGCGGACGGGCCTTAAGCCTTGACCCGCCGCCTGCCAGGCAGTAGGCTGCATACATGGCGGGTGGCGGCTCGGGGATGACAGAAGGCGGCACCCGGGAAACGGCCGGAACAGCCGTGCCCATGCCGCGCACGGCTCACGGGCCGCGCCGAGACCATGCTTCTGAAGTCCCTGGTAGGTTCAAGGGCGGGGAAGGGAGGCGCAGGATGTCTGGAGGCAT
>CAZUYI010000212.1:2121-5210 GCA_964624095.1 uncultured Verrucomicrobiota bacterium
ATCTCGCCATCGGCCTGATGGTCGGTGCCGGCCTCGGGATCGTCAATATCGGCGTGCTTCGCGCCGGCGTGCGCGCGGCAACCCGTTGCGGGCGCCGCAAGGCCGGCTTCCTGATTGCCGTCAGTTACCTGGTCCGTTACGCGCTCATCGCCGCCGCCGTCTATGGGATGCTGAAAAAAGGCTCCGTGGGCATGGCGTTGGCCGCCCTGACCGTGCTGCTGGCGGTCACGTTGGCCCTGGCCTTGCGCCTGCGGCGCACCGCCGGGCCCGGATGATGCGTGGACGCGCGGCGTCCCGTTGAGCCCGCCACGCGCGGTGCAGGACGCTGCCGGGCAACGGGCTGCGGGGCGATTGGACTGGCAGGAGCCGGGCATGGAAATGGTTTCAGGGCCGGAATTCCTCGTGCTGCTGTGGCGCCGGTTCGTGCCGGGGCATCCCGTGCCGGCCGCGCTGCTCGGCGCCTGGGTCATCCTGGGCGGACTGGTCCTCCTGGCGTTCGTGGTGATGCGGCGCCCGACGCTCGTGCCCGGCCGGCTGCAGACGGTGTTCGAGCTGGCGCTCGAGTACGTGACCGCGCTGAGCCGCCGGATCGCCGGGGAGGACGGGCCTCGCTTCGTGCCGCTGTTCGCCACGCTGTTCCTGTTCATCCTGCTGTCCAACTGGATGGGCCTGGTTCCCGGATTCATGTCGCCGACGGCCAACCTGAGCATCAACGCGGCGCTGGCCCTGGTGGTGGCCGGCACCGCGGAAACGCTGGCCGTGCGCCGGGCGGGATGGCGGGGCTACCTGAAACATTTTTGCGGGCCGCCGTACTGGCTGGCGCCGATCTTCATCATGATCCGAGGCCTGGAAGTGGTCACCCGGCCGCTCTCGCTGAGCATGCGCCTGTTCGGCAACATGATGGCCAAGGAGATCATCCTGGGCGTGCTGGTCTACCTGATTACCCTGTTGTGCATGTCGCCCGCCCTGGTGTCACGCTGCCTGGTCATCGTGCCGCTCCTGTTGCGGCCCGCGATCCTGCTGCTGGGCGTGCTGGTCGGGTTCGTGCAGGCGCTGGTCTTCACGGCGCTGGCGATGTCGTATATCGGGTTGGCGTTTGAACACCATTGAAAGGAGCCTTCATGGACATCCTCGTCGCATCCGTCATCTCGGCCAGCGCCGTCATGGCGATCAGCACGATCAGCACGGGCCTCGGGCAGGGCATGGCGGTCAAGGGCGCCATGGAGGGCATGGCGCGCCAGCCGGAAGCCGCCAACACGATTGGCACGAACCTGATCATCGGGCTGGCCTTCATCGAGTCGCTCACGATTTACGCCCTGGTCGTGGCCCTGTTGCTGCTGTATGCCGATCCGCTGGCAGGCGGGGCCAAGGACCAGTCGGAAATGGAGTCTAAAGTGAATGTGCTCAAGCTGAAAATCGAGGAACTGCAGTTGCAGAGGCACCTCGACACGCTCCAGGCGGACGGCGCCCCCGCGCCTGCCCGATGAGGACCGCCCATGCTTTCGCTCGACGCCGCCCTCATGCTGGCCCAGCTGGTCACCTTCCTGATCGGCCTGGCGCTGCTGTGGCGGCTGGCATACCGGCCGCTGGCCCGGCTGATTCGGGAGCGCGGCGACAAGATCGCGGGCGATCTCCAGGCGGCCGCCGAGGCGCGAGGCGGCGCGGAACGCGCGCGGGCCGACGCCGAGGCCGAGCGCGCGCGCCTGGCGGAGCAGGCCCGGGATCTGTCGCGGCAGGCGGCGCGCGAGGCGCAGCAAGCCCGCGAGGATATCCTGCGGGCCGCCCGCCAGGAAGGCGAGGCGCTGGTCCGGCGGGCGCAGGCCGCGGTCGGACTCGAGAAGGAGAAAGCGCTCAAGGAGCTGCGCCAGGCCGTGATCGCGCTGTCGCTGCACGTGGCTGAGAAGGTCGTGGGCGGCGTGGCGGACCCCGCCTTGCACCGCCGCCTGGCGGAACGCGCCCTGGCCGATCTGGAAAAGGAGACGCCGCCATGAGCGCGCGCGGGCTGGCCGAACGCTATGCCAACGCCTTCGTGGCCGCCGCGGGGACCGCGGACCGCGCCGCCGCGGCGGTTGCGGAACTGGCGGCCGTAGCCGACCTCGTGGGCCGGATCCCGGCCCTGGCCGGGTGCCTGGCCAGCGCCGCCGTGCCGCGGGCCGACAAGCAGCGCGTGCTCGACGCGGTAACCCGCGCGCTCAGCCCGTTGACGCGCCGCTTCCTGGCCGTGCTGGTCGAGGCCCGGCGCCTGCCGCTGCTCGGCGAGGCGGCGGGCGCGGCCCGGTCCGCGTGCCGCCGGTTGGAAGGCCGGCTCGCGGTCCGCGTGGCGACGGCCCTGCCGCTCACGGAGGCCGAGCACGCCGCCTTGCGGGACCGCCTGGCCCGCTGGGCGCGGCGCCCGGTGGATCTCAGTGTGGACCTGGAACCGGGGCTGCAAGCCGGTATGACCCTTCGCGTTGGCGACCGGCTCTATGATGGCAGCCTCCGGGGCCGCCTCGATCGCGTTCGCGACGCTTTGCGGGAGTAACCCCCCTATGGACCCATTCACGATCCGGCCGGAAGAAGTCACGGCCATCATCGAGGAACGCCTGCGCGCCTGCCCGGACGCCAATGCTCCGGCGGACGTCGGCACGGTTCTGCAGGTGGGCGACGGGGTCGCCCGGGTGCACGGGCTTTCCCGGGTGATGGCCGGCGAACTGGTAGAGTTCCCGCGCCAGGTCTTTGGCCTGGCCATGAACCTCGAGCGGGACCACGTCGGCTGCATCATCCTCGGCCACGAGGAGTATATCCGCGAGGGAGACCGGGTCACCTGCACCGGCCGCATCGCCGAGGTGCCCGTGGGGCCGGAGCTGGTCGGCCGGGTGGTTGACGCGCTCGGCGAACCGCTCGACGGCCAGGGCGCGATTCCGAGCAAAACGACCCGGCCCATCGAACGCCAGGCGCTCGGCGTCATCGAGCGGCAGCCGGTCAAGGAGCCGCTGCAGACGGGGCTGAAGGCCGTGGATGCGATGGTCCCCATCGGGCGCGGCCAGCGCGAGCTGATCATCGGCGACCGCCAGACCGGCAAGACGGCGCTGGCCGTGGACACGATCATC
>CAZUYI010000213.1:0-2038 GCA_964624095.1 uncultured Verrucomicrobiota bacterium
GATTTGATTGCCATGATCGCGCTCTACCGGCCGGGGCCCATGCAATGGCTGAACCCGTACGTCGAATGCAAGGCCGATCCCTCGCGCATCGTGTACGACGATCCGCGCCTCGAGCCGATCCTCTCGGAAACCTATGGCATCATGCTCTACCAGGAGCAGGTCCAGCAGGCCGCCCAGGTGCTGGCCGGCTTCACGCTCGGGCAGGGCGACATCCTCCGCCGCGCCATGTCCAAGAAGAAGCCCGAGGAAATGGAAAGGCAGCGGGCGGCCTTCATCGCGGGTTGCCGCAAGACCAGCCGGATGCAGCCGCGCAAGGCGGAAAAGATTTTCGACAACATCGCCAAGTTCGCCGGGTACGGCTTCAACAAGTCGCACAGCGCCGGCTATGCCATCATTGCCTACCAGACGGCCTACCTCAAGGCGCATTTCCCCGAAGAATTCATGGCTGCCTTGATCTCGAGCGAAATCGGGCGCCCGGACAAGATGACCGTCTTTATGAACGAGGCTCGCGCCATGGGCATCGAGATCCTGCCCCCGGGTATCAACGACAGCGGCGTCCGGTTCGCGCCGCAGCCGGGCGCCATTCGCTTCGGGCTGGCCGGGATCAAGAATATCGGGGAACAGGCCGCCGAGGCCATTGTCCGCGAGCGCGAGGCCCGCGGGCCGTTTGCCGGGCTGGCCGACCTCTGCGACCGGCTGGACGCCCGCCTGCTGAATCGGAAGACGATCGAAACGCTGGTCCGCTGCGGCGCCTTTGACGCCGGCGGGCTGCACCGCGCCCGGCTGTTCCGGGGCATCGAACGCGTCATGGCCCGGGCCGCCGCCCGCCAGCGGGACCGGCTCGCCGGGCAGGGGCAACTCTTCGAGTCCATGGACGCGCCAGCCGGCGGCGACGCCGACCTGTTTCCCGACAGCCCGGCCTCGCCGCAGAGCGAACTGCTGGCCGCCGAGAAGGAACTGCTGGGCGTGTTCCTGAGCGGCCACCCGCTGACCCAGTACGAACCCATCCTGCACCGCTACGCGCTCGCCTCTGTCGGCGCGGTTGGAACCCTGTCCGCCGGCACGGTGACCCGGGTCGGCGGCGTGGTGGTGCGGGTGGACAAGCTCTTCACCAAGGCCGGCAAGGAGCCCATGGCCACCCTGCAGATCGAGGACCTCGAAGGCCTGCTCGAAGCCGTGATCTACCCCGAGGCGTACCGCGAATTCCAGGGCGTCCTGGCCGAGGGCGCTGCCGTTCTGGCCTGCGGCCAGGTGCGGCGCACCGACGAAACCGTCTCCCTGCAGGTCTATGAGCTTTACCCGCTCGAGGACGCGCCGCGCTGGTTCAGCGAACGGGTCTCCCTGCACCTGACGGCCGCCCACACGCACGGGACCGGCCTGGACGCCATCCGGGCGCTGTTGAAGGCGCATCCGGGCCTGACGCCGGTCGAGCTATGCCTGCAAGGCCCGAAGGGCGAGCGCATTTTCCTGAGCACGGAAAGCGCCTGGAACATCAATCCCACCGAAGCCTGCCTGCGCGACTTGAGGCGCGTGCTCGGCGAGGAGGGAGTCTACGTGGCCGTCTCCAGCCGGGCCTGCCGCAAAAAACCCGCCCCCCGCAAGTGGGGCAACGGGCGATGAGGGCCGGACGAACGCCTCACGGCTGGGGAATGAAGAGCGTCTGGCCCGGTTTCAGCCGGTACGGGCTGGCAAGGTCGTTGGCCTCCGCGATGGCCGCCCATTTGACCTTGTAGGCCGCGGCAATCGCGCTGAGGGTTTCGCCCGCCTGCACCCGGTGTTCGTACCCGCGCTGGCTGGACGGGACGGCCGCGGAGCCGGACGGGGGAGCGGCCTCGCGCCGCGTCGCCGATTTCCCGGCAGCCATGAGTTCGGCCATGCGGGCGGACAACTGGTCAATGATCGCCTGGCGATCAACCGAGTGCGAGATGGCCTGCCGCACGGCAAGTTCGTCGGTAGGCGCCTTCTTCACGTTGAGCACCATGATCCAGGGCGCACCTGCGAGGCCCTGCAGAATCGTCGTAAACTTCGGATCCGTCTT
>CAZUYI010000213.1:2048-5159 GCA_964624095.1 uncultured Verrucomicrobiota bacterium
GGTCCGCGCCGACTCGGCCGACTCGAGGCGCCGCTCGAGCTCGTCCAGCCGGGCTTCGGCCGGGCGCGCGGCGTGGGCAGCCGCCCCGCGCAGCGATTCCAGCTCGCGCAGCAGCCGCTGGTATTCCAACTCGAGCGTCTCGATCCGGCCCTGCGTGCGGGTCAGGTCTTCCTTCAGCAGAAGCAGGTTTTCCTGGTGCTGCACGCTTTCGTTCGGATCGTCGAGCGTGACGCAGCCGGGCAAGGCCATCAGCACGGCCAGCCCGGCGGCCCGGATGCGCGTGTGGGTCATGGGGAACCTCCCTGCAGGAGCCGGTACAGCCATTGATGGGCGGTGGCTGGCTGTCCCGTGCCCGCGGTTTCGTCATACGCCCCGGCCGCGGCGCCCAGGTCCAGCGGCCCGTCCGCCACGATCACCGGGACCGGTTCGGCCGTATGGTTCCGCACGGAAACCGGGGTGCGGTGGTCGGTGCCGACGATCAGCCGGTAAGGACGCCGCCCGGCCTGCAACGCGCACCAGATCGGGCCGACGATGGCGCGGTCGAACGCCTCGATGGCCTGCACTTTCAGCGCCGCGTCGCCCAAGTGGCCGCATTCGTCCGGAGCTTCCACGTGCACGAAGACAAAATCGCCCCGGTCCAGCCCGGCCAGCGCGGCCTGTACCTTGCCTGCGTAGTTCGTGTCGAGAAAGCCCGTGGCGCCCGGGACGAGCACGGCCTCGAGCCCGGCCAGCCGTCCGATCCCGCGCACCAGGTCCACGGCCGATATCACCGCGCCGCTCAGCCCGAACCGCTCGCGGTAGGATGGCAGCACTGTGCGCCGGCCCTGGCCCCACAGCCAGATTTGGGTCGGGGTCCGCTTCCCCGCGCGTCGCCGCGCCTCGAGCGCCGGGTGCTCCGCCAGCAGCGGTTTCGAGGCTTCCATGAGTTCGATCAGCGCGGCCTGCCCGTCGCCCCGCGGCGCGTGGGCGGACGCCGGCTGGCCGAGCACATCGTGCGGCGGCGTGGTCGTCGCGCGGCACGGGCCGCCCGACCAGATCAGCAGGTGGCGGTAGCCGGCGCTGACCTCGAACCGCAGCCCGGGCCGGCCCAGGCGCTCGTTGAGCGCCGCCACGAGCGGCCGGGCCTCCTCCGTCGATATGTGTCCGGCCGAATGATCTTGGATCAGGCCGCGCTCGACGGTGATCAGATTGCAGCGGAAGGCCACGTCCTCGGGGCCGAGCGATATGCCGGCTCCAGCCGCCTCGATGGGCGCGCGCCCGGTGTAGCAGGAAGCCGGGTCGAAGCCCATGATGCTCAGGTTGGCTACGTCGCTGCCGGGCGGCATGCCCGGCGGCACGGTGTACACCTGCCGCACGGTGCCAGCTGCCGCCAGCGCGCGCAGGTGAGGAATGGACGCCGCCTGCAGAGGCGTCCGCCCGCCCAGCTCCGGGACGGGATAATCTCCCATGCCGTCGCCGATTAGCACCGCGATTTTCATGATACGCCCGGTCAACGTCTCCCCGCCCAGCCCTATCCTTACCCTGTTTGCCCCCCGGCGGTCAATCGCGAAGCGGCACCGGGTGATGCCGTTCCCAGGGTGTGCCCGGGCGTCACGGGCCGGCGCATACGGGAGGCGATGGGTGGAAGGCGTCCGCGGACGCGCCCATGAGTGCATTTCCGGCTGGCCAGCGGCCGGGCGGGCGGGTAGAGTTGCGGCCACGCCCTATCCGGGCGCGGGAGGCGTGCATGAACGAAAACCCAAACCACCCGGAACGGCGGCTTCGCGGGATACCGGTCAGTCCCGGTGTGGCCCGGGCGCGGGTCTGTCTATTCGACGAAACCCGCCATGCGAATCTCCCGGCCTACACGGTGCCGGCCGCGGACGTGGAGGGCGAGTGGACGCGCGTGGAACGGTCGGTCGCGCGGGCGGCGGATCAGCTCGACGGGGTGCAGCGCGACGTGGCCGCGCGGCTCGGGGAACCGAAGGCGGCCATTTTCGCCGCGCAGCGCGCCATCCTGCTGGACTCCGCGCTGGCGTCCGAACTCGAGCGGGCCGTCCGCGGGCGGCACCTGAACGCCGAGCGCGCGGTGGCCGAGGTGCTCGATGCCTACGAAGACCGCCTGTCGAGCGTGGACAACGAATACATCCGCGATCGCGCGACGGACATCGGCGAAATCAAGCGGCGCCTGCTCGATGTGCTCGGACGCACGGCGCCGGCCTTGAAGTGCGCCGGGCAGGAGCACTGCCAGAAGGGCCGTGACCGAATCGTGGTGGCGGAAGAGCTCACGCCCTCCCTGGCCCTGGCGCTGGACACGGAACGGGTATTGGGCTTCGTGACCGAGCGCGGCGGCAAGACCTCGCACGCCTCGATCCTGGCGCGGGCCTTCGGTATTCCGGCCGTCGCGGGCGTTCCCGGCATCCACGCCGCGCTCCGATGCGGCGACGAATTGATCGTGGACGGCACGGCCGGCGAGGTGGTCGTCTGGCCGAGCGCCGCGACGGCGGCTGCCTATCCCCAGGCGCTCACGCGCCGCCTCGCGCGGCCGGAGCCGGTCCCGCCGGTCCCCGGGTTCCGGGTGCTGGCCAATCTCACCCTGGCAACCGGCGTGGACGAGGCGCTCCGTGAGCAGGCCGAAGGGGTAGGATTGTATCGGACCGAGTTCGAGTACTTTGCCGCCGGCCGGCTGCTGACAGAAGACGAGCAGGCGTCACGCTACACGGCGGTGGTCGAGGCGATGGCGGGCAAGCCGGTGACGATCCGGCTGCTGGACGTCGGCGGGGACAAGGACGCCCCCTATTTCGGGATTCCCGCCGAACGGAACCCCTATCTGGGCTTCCGCGGCAGCCGCCTCCTGCTGGCGCGGCGCGACCTGCTGCGGGTGCAGGCGCGCGCCCTGGCGCGCGCCTCACAGAGCGGGCCGGTGGATATCCTGTACCCGATGATCGTGGATGCCGCCCAGTTCCGCGCGCTCAAGCAGGAGGTGCTCGACGCGGTGCGCGGGCTGCCGTGCGGCGTGCTGCGGCACGGGCCGATGCTCGAGGTGCCCGCCGCCTGCCTCGAGGCGCAGGCCCTGCTGGCCGACGCCGATTTCGCCAGCGTGGGGACCAACGACTTGATCCAGTACCTGTT
>CAZUYI010000214.1:0-5147 GCA_964624095.1 uncultured Verrucomicrobiota bacterium
TGAGGGAAGACATGCCGTACGAGGAATGGCACGGACAGAACAAGTTGAACTGGCGGCACCCGGCCTTCCCCGGCAACGAGGCCAAGCGCTGGCTGGATTACGCCTTTCGCCGGGATTTCGAGGTCAATTCGAGCTCCATTTTCCGAATGACCCATACGGCGTTCCGGGGATTCAAGCGGCTCGACGCCATGTCCTCGCGCGATCCCTGCCTCGAGGCCCGGCGCCTGCAGCTGCGCGAGCGAGCGCGGATGTATTCGCTCCTGTTGCCCGTGATCGCGCGGCATGCCCGCAGCGGCGCGGAGCGCCGGAGAGCCCGGGCGCTCGACGTCGAGCGCCGCCGGCTGTTCGGTCCGATCAGCCCCGGGGAGCGGCTGGTTCGGCTGGGAGCCGCGCTGTGCGCGACGCGGTGGAAGTGGCGCGTCCGGCTGTTCGGCGACGCCATCCAGCCCCGCACCGTCGTCGCGCGCTACCGGGCCCGCGCCGCTGGCCTGCCGGTTCTGCCGCCCGAGGGGCACCCGGCACCGATGGCCAGTGTAGGGTAGGGGCAGCACCCGCGCGGCGGCCCGCCCGGTTCAGAAGGATATCCGGCGCTCGGGCGGAAACGAATCCGGCCGGAAGGGCAACGCCCTTGTCGGCGTTACTGCACCAGCACGCCGGGCATCCGTACCGTGCCCCGCTCGAGCTGGCGGGGCGTGACATCCTGGCGCCAGAACCGGAGCCGCAGGCCGTAAGCACGGCCGGCATTCGACAGGAGCGCCAGCAGGCATTCGTGCTTGCCCGGCGTGGCGGACACCAGGATCACCCGCTTGTCGGTCCCGATGGGATTCGTTCCCTGCGCGTCGCAGAACAGCGCCCGGCCGTTCCACCAGACTTTCAGCGGGCCGTCGTAGCCCAACCCGAGGCCCAGCCGCATGGGCTCGCAGCAATCCACGTGGCAGCGGAAGTAGGCCAACACGGTCCGGTGCCTGGAGGCGAACAGGTCCTTGTGCAGGCTGCAGGTGCCGCCGGAAAATTCGCGCTCCGTGAAGCCGAGCCGGTCCCGCGCGCGGGGATAGGGCAGGGCCCGGATATCACGCGGAGCCCGGAAGGCGCGGCTCACCAGGAGCCGCTGGACGCAGGCGGTAACCGCCTGCCTGGGCGGGGGCCGGGCCGGCGGGCCGAACGGAATCGGCCCGAAGGCCGGGAGCGAGCGGTCCGCCGCATCGGTGACGGTGCAGTGCGGCGCCGTGCCGTATCCGTATGACAAGGCCAATCCGTCGGCCGTGTCCAGGTCCTGCGTGGTGTACACGCGCGCCGCGGCCCCGCACAGCTCGACCCGGTACACGGCCGCGCGCGAACCGGCGCTCGTCAGGCTGAAGCCCGCGGGCCGGCCGGCGGCGCGCAGGCGGCCCGCCACGTGGCGGAACCGGACGGCCAGGGTCGTGCGCTGGCCGGTCACGGGATGGCGCGCGATTCGGAAGGACTGCAGTTCGATCGGCGGCGGGCCGGCGCCGGGCTCGCCGCGCAGCGCGCGCATGGCCTGGGCCAGGCGCTTGCCCAGGCGCTGCTGGGCGCGGCCGCCGATGTGCACGAGGTCGTCCAATTCGAGGTCCACGGCCGGCACCACGGCGCAGCGGGCTGCGCGTTCCGGGAGCCGGCGCTGTTCCTCCTGTACCCGGTTCCAGGCGGTGCCGTCGGAATAAGCCCCGGCGTTCGTGGCGATCTGGACGACCACCCACGGCAGACGCGGAGATCGGGCGTCCTTCCGTAGGGCCCGGATGAGGCGGGCCAGCGCGCGGCCGTACCGCGGCGCGGTTTCAGGCCCCGCATCGTTGCAGCCCTGGTACCACAGCACGCCGGCCGCGCGTCCGCCGTTGATGCGCAGGCGGCGGAGTAGTGCGCCGTAGAGGCTGTGCCCGCCGTTGCGGCCCAGGGCCGGATCCCACTGGGCCAGGGACGTGCCGCCGTGGGCGCAGGCGACCAACCCCTGCGGCACGCGCGTGCGCCGGAACATCTCCCGGCCGAACGCCACGCCCGGCCCGGTTCCCTGGACCAGCGGAGACGGCTTGGCGATGCGGCCGTGCAGCGCGTGGTGCACGGGGTCAGCCGCGTCCCAGAGGTTATGAATCGGGTCCCGGGCCACCGCCCAGCGGTCGTCCATGTAAAACGCCCGCACGGCCGGATGGGGCCGGGCCGCATCCTTGAGGAACCCCTGGCCCAGCATGTTGGACTGGCCGGCCAGAATCCACACGTCGCCCACCCATACGTCCGGCACGACGAGCGCCGCGCGCTCGCGGTCCGCCCGGTCCCTGAGTTCCAGCCGGAGATCATAAGGGCCGCCGGTCGGCAGGCCTTTCAGGCGCCCCGTGAACCGTCCGCGAACAACCCGGCCGACCGGGACGCGGCGGAACCCCCGGATGGGCCGGCCGCGGTGGGTCACCCGGCAGGTCACACGCCCGTCGCACGGGCCGGTCCCCGCAACCCGCGCGTCGCAGACGCCCGTCCGCGTGCGCTGCAGCACCATGTGGGCGAACAAGCCGCTTGAGATTCGAAGCATGGCATTCTGACTTCTGAATTCTGACGCGTCGTGACGCGGCGCCTGGCGCGGCGCCGCGATGCGGGCAACGGGTCAGGGGCCGTGGCCGGCGAGGGCGCGGCGCACGAACTCCGCCACCCGTTTCCCCAACTGCCTGTTCCCGATGGCCACGAAGTGGCATTGGTCCGCGCTCTGCCATTCCTGTGCATGCGGCATCACGAACTCGTACAAGTCGTTGATCGGAATGCCCTCGGCCTGCATGACCGCGGCTGCCACACGGTTGAGCGTCGGGATGTCTTCCAGGCGCGGGCCCGTGCGCGACAGGATCGGGGTCGTGCTGGCCCAGACGAGCCGGGCGCCCGTGGCCTTGAGAATCTTGATCAGCGCGACCAAATTCGTCTGGTACTGCTCCGGCGTGTGCCGGAGATGGAGTGTGCCGGGGGGTAGGGGCGGGTCCCCGGGCTGGCGGCGAACCAGGCGGCCCTGGGCATCCACCCAGTGCGTGTCCCAGATGCCGAAATTAAAGTGGATCACGTCCCAGCGGCCGGTGCCCAGCCACTCGCGGATGTGTTCGAGGCCGAATCCCGTGTGCTGGCAATTGACGGGCGGGCGAAACACGTCGGCCTCTCCCTCGAGCTCGCGCCGCACGGGGACTGTGTAGCCGATCGAGATGGAGTCCCCGATGAGCAGCACGCGGGGCCGCTTGGAGTCCGTCGCGGGATTGTTGAAGGCGTGGGTCAGGTGCTCGTGCAGTTCGGCCTCCGGCACGGGCGCGCCGCTTGCCGCGGCTGCCATGACAAGACAGGCATGTGTGATCGCGGCGGCTGGTCGCATGGAGACGCTCCCCAAAAGGCGGACGGTGTTCCTCTGGCCCACGGCGCTCCATCCTAGCGACCGGGACGGCGGTGACAAGCGAAATGTCGGCGGGGCAAAAGGCTTGCCACGGGGCCGGCAACCAGTCACCATGGCGGCATGGAAGGCGCATCCGGATATGCCCTGTCGGCGGCCTGGCGGCGCATCGCGAACCTGCCGCGGATCACGTTCATGGCGCGCATGCGGTTTGCGCCGATTTCCGCCCAGCGCATGCACGGGGGGGATGGCCGCACGTGCGAATTGATGCACGTGATTCAAGGCGAAGACCGCGTGGTCACGCGCCACGGCCATGTGCTGGTTCGAGCGGGCGATACGGTCCTCATTCCCGGTGTGGCGCATCGAGACCAGTTCGATACGCATGCCGGCCTCGAGGTGTTCGAGATCGGATTTGCCTGGCCGGAGGGCGACGCGCTGATCGCCGCCCTGGGGCGGACGCCGCGCAAAATCCGGTCGGCCCGCGCCCGGCGTGAGGCCGCCGGGCTGATCGAGGCGATGCAGACGGACCTGGTCTGGGACCGCGACGCGGACCGCCTCGTGGCCCAGTCGCGCTTGATGACGCTCCTCTTCGTGATGGCGCGGGATTCCCAGGACCGGGGCCGGGACCTCCCGCCGAAAACCGGCCCGCGGGGCGCCGACCTGCGCCGGCGCGTGCTGGTCCAGCGCGCCCGTGTCTATATCAGCTCCCATTACCGCGACCTGGGCCGCATGCAGGATGTGGCCCGCGCGCTGGGCGTCAGCCGGTATTACCTCTCGCGCGTCTTCCAGGCGGAAACGGGCGGGTCGTTGATGGCATACCTGACGCGCGTCCGGATGGAACAGGCCAAGAGCCTGCTCAGCCGCGAGGCACTCCGGGTGGACGAGGCGGCCCGGGCCGTGGGCTACCGCGACAGCCGCTATTTTGCCAAGGTGTTTCACCAATACTTCGGGTTCTCACCGCGCGTCCTGCGCGTGTAGCGGGAGGAATTATGGACTTGAACTTCTTCGACGCCAATGCCTGTGTCGGGCGCGGGGCGACGCCGCCCTGCCGGAATCTGCCGCGCGAGCGCGTCACGGCCGGCGTGCTGATCGAGGACATGGACCGGTTCGGCATCACGGAGGCGCTGGTGCATCACCGCATGGCGGATTCCAGCCCGGAGGGAGGCAACGAGCGGCTGCTGGCGGAGCTGGCGGGGCATGACCGGCTGCACCCCTGCTGGACGCTTTCACCCTATGCCCATCACCGCCAGCCCGATCCGGCGGCTTTCGCGGAGCGGCTCCGGCGGCACGGCGCGCGGGCCGTCCGGCTGGCGCCGCCGACGCGGGGGCTCGGGCTCTTTCCCTGCGAACCCTGGATGTACGGCCCGGCGGTGGCGGCGGTCGAGGCGGCCGGCCTGCCGCTGTTTTGCCGCCTGCGCGCCCGCGAGGCGCACGAGCTGTGCCAGGCCTTCCCGCGGCTCACGGTGATCCTGACCATCGGCAGCCTCGAGTGGCTGCGCCTGATGGACCTGCATCCCAACCTGCTCGTCGAGACCAGCCACGCCTGGCGGCATGAAATGATCGAGGAAATCTGCGAGCGCCATGGACCGGGCCGCGTGGTGTTCGGCACTGGCTACGGCCAGGGCGACCAGCTCAGCCCCGGCGTGGCGCTGGGCGCCGTGGCCGCGGCCGGGATTTCACCGGCCGACAAGCAGGCCATTGCCGGCGGGACCTTGCGGCGCCTGATGAAGATCCCGACGCGCGCCGCGCCGCCCGCGCCGGGCGCCGACGACCCGTTCCTGGG
>CAZUYI010000215.1:0-4300 GCA_964624095.1 uncultured Verrucomicrobiota bacterium
GCAGACCTGATTGAATCCCATCCATTCGGCCTGTGCTGCCATCTGCTCGGCGTCTGCCGCGCAGGACAGGGCGCCGGCATGCGCCCAGAGAAGCGCCCAGGGGAACCGGCCCCCTGGCCGCGGCGCGCCCATACCACGGGCCCGGGAGTTATTCCGCGGCGCGCTCACGCGCCCGCGGCGCACGCGCGCCCTTCGATTCGTTCCGTGCGGCACGCCGGTCAGCCTCCCCCCGCGCCGCGCGCCCTGCGAGCTCGGGCCGCCGGCCGGGCCCGCGCGGCGCGGGCGGCCGGGTACCACACCTTCCACAGGAACAGCCCTTCGGGCGGCGCCGTCGGCACGCGCGCCGTCCGCCGGCGCCCCGCAAGAATGCGGCGCGCCTCGCCGGGCGGCACGGCGCCCGTGCCGACGCGGATAAGGAACCCGGCCAGGCTTCGCACCATCTTGTACAGAAACCCGTCGCTTTGCGCCCGGATCACCACGTCGCGGCCGCGCCGGTGGACCGTCAGGAGCAGCAGGCGGCGCCGAGTGCTTTCGACCGCGCGATGGGGATTGGCTGCGAAGGCGGCAAAATCGCGACGCCCGATCAGCAGCGCCGCCGCCTGCCGCATGGCTCGCACATCGAGCGGGGCTCGCACGTGAGTCCGGTAGAGCCGCAGAAACGGCGGCAGGAGCCCGCCGTTCCAGATATGGTACCGATATTCCTTGCGCAGCGCGTGGCGGCGCGCGTGGAAGTCCGGCGCCGCCGCCCGGGCCTGGAGCACCCGGATAGCGGCCGGCAACAGCGCGTTGAGGGCGCGGGCGAGATTGGCGGGCGGCAAGGCGAACGGCAGGTCCAGATGCGCCACCTGGCCGACCGCATGCACGCCCTGGTCCGTACGCCCGCTGCCATGAACCTTGACCGGCGCGCACGCCACCCGGCTGGCGGCGGCCTCGAGTTCGCCCTGGACCGTCCGGGCGCCGGGCTGCACCTGCCAGCCGGCAAAGCCGGAGCCGTCGTAGGCCACTCTCAGGCTATACCGGTAGAGGCTCATCGTGTGCAGGGGCGCCGGGCGCCGGGCCATGGGCCTCCAAGTAGCTCTGGAGCACCACCTGGGCGGCCAGTTGATCCATGATCCCCTTGCGGCGGGACCGCCGCACGTCGGCGCCGATCAGCACCCGCTCCGCCTGCCGGCTGCTCAACCGTTCGTCCCAGACGTCCACCGTCCGATCCGTTCGGGACCGGAGCTGCTCGACAAACCGCAGGACATGTTCCGCCGCCGGGCCCCGGCTGCCATCCATGTTCAGCGGCAGCCCCACGACGATGACGTCCACGTGTTTTTCGTCGCACAGCCGGAGCAGCTCGCCGATCAACCGGCCAGGCTCGCCCAGCGGCTGCACGGCCAGCGGAAAGGCCATGAGGCCGGCCTCGTCGCTGCAGGCGAGCCCAACCCGCCGCGCGCCGTAATCCACGCCAAGATAACGGGACATTCGAACCCGCCTTCCCACGCTCCGGCTACAGCCAGCGCCCGGCATCCGGGCGCCGCCCGATCTGCTCCACCATCCGCTTGACGGCCTGGGCACAGTCCTTGCGGCAGACGAGCGTCGCCGCGCCCGCCCGGACAACCACCAGGTTGGTTACGCCCACCAGGGCCACGAGCCCGTCGGGCGCCACGACAATATTGCCCGACGCCTCGAGCAGTTCCACGCGGCCCATGACCGTGTTCCCCTGAGCATCGCGCGGCGCATGCCGCTCGAGGGCCGACCAGGCCCCGACATCGTCCCAGGCAAACCGGCCTTCGGCCATGACGATGTTATCGGCCTTCTCCAGCACGGCATAATCCACGGAGATCCGTTCCAGACCCGCGTAGGCCCGCGCGAGGCAGGCCCGGAACCCCGTGCGCCCGACCCGCGGCACAAGCGTATCCAGCAGCCGGGCGAGGGGCGGGCGATGGGTCCGCAGGGCGCGCTCCCAGGCATCGAGAGACCAGGCGAACATGCCCGAATTCCAGAAATACCGGCCCGAGGCCACATAGCGGCGGGCGGCGGCTTCGCCCGGCTTCTCCACAAAGCGGCGCACCCTGAAAAAGGCCGTCGTGCTCCGTCCCGGCACGCGCGGCCCGGCTTCAATATACCCGAATCCCGTGCTGGGCGCCGTGGGCTTAAGCCCGATCGTGAACAGCGCATCCTGCTCCGCCGCCCGTGCCAGGGCGTCGCCCAGCGTGCGGCGGAAAACCGGTTCGTCGCCGATCACGTGGTCGGCGGTCAGCACGCAGAACACGCCGCGCGGGTCGCGGGCCTTGATGACGGCCGCCGCCAGGGTAATGGCAGCCGCCGTATCGCGGCCGCAGGGCTCGCCGATGATATTGCCCGCCAGCAGGGCGGGTACGGCCCGCCGGACGGCCGGCGCCAGGTCCGCCCGGGTAATCACCAGGATGCGCGACAGGGGCACGAGCGGCCGCACGCGGGACACGGCCTCCGCCAGCAGGGTGCGCCGGCTCACCAGCGCCAGGAGCTGCTTGGGCCGGCGCCGCGTGCTCAGCGGCCAGAACCGCTCGCCCCGCCCGCCGGCCAGGACCACGGCATAGGCATGGTTTGTCATGGGTCAGCGTCCATTCAGTTCGTGGATCCGGGCCAGTCCGTACAGGGTCAGATGCGGGTCAAACCGGACCGGCAGTTCGCTGCCGCGCAGGACCCAGGCCGCGTACCCGCCGGTGGCGCAGAGACAGGGCGGGCGGCCGGGCAAGGCCTGCCGGAGCCGGGCGAAGATTTCGCGCACCATGCCGAGGTATCCCAGCCGGGCCCCGATCGCCATGGCCTGGCGGGTGCTTTTGCCGATAACCGTCCTGGCTCGGCCGGCCGGCGGCAGGCCGCGATAGCGGTCGAGGCGCAGCCGCGGCAGCAGCGCCGTTTTTTCGGCCAGATAGTCGGTCATGAGCGGGACGCCGGGCACAATCAGGCCACCCTGGTAAGCGCCGTCCGCCACGACATCGAAGGTCAGGGCGGTGCCGAAATCGGCCACCACCACGGGCCAGCCGTAGCGGTGCGCCGCTCCGCAGGCGTTGGCCAGCCGATCGGCCCCGATGGACGCCGGATTCGGGTACTCGAGGCGCACGCCGAGCGCCAGGCGATGGGTTACGACCAGGGGCGGACTGCCTGCGGCAGCGTGCAGCGCCCGGAGCCAGTCGCGGTTGCACCCGGGCACGACCGAACAGAACACGGCTCCCGCAACCGGCCGGCCACGGACCAGGTCCGCCAAGGCGGCCGCCATGTCCGGCGGGCGCGCGGAACGGGTCGGCACGCGCCGCACACGCCCGATCCGCCCGGCCTGGGCGAGCCCCAGCGTGACGCTGGTATTGCCGATGTCCGCAAGCAGTACTGCCGGCTTCATGATGGGCGCTCCCCTCGACTCAAGGCCGCGCGGCGCGCGAGGCCGGCGCCGGGCCGCCGCGTATTTCCAGCGAAAGGTCCGCCGCCGGCGCGGAATGCGTCAGGCAGCCCAGCGAGATGGCCTGCACGCCCGTGGCGGCAACGGCCCGGACCGTGGCCAGCGTGATGCCGCCCGACGCCTCGAGCGGGCATCGTCCGCGGCAGCGCCGGACGCAGCGCCGCACCCGGGACAGCGGCATGTTGTCCAGCAGGATCCAGTCCGGCTTCGCCGCCAGGACGCGCTCCAGGTCGGCTTCGCGCTCGACTTCCACCTCCACGGGCCGGCCCGGCCAGTGCCGGCGCGCCCGGAGGACCGCCTCATCCAGGCGATGCGCACCCCAGAGCCGGCGGTGCGTATCCTTGATCAGAACCTGGTCGAAGAGGCCCTGGCGGTGATTGTACCCGCCCCCGCAGCGCACGGCGTACTTTTCCAGGGCGCGCAAGGTGGGCGTCGTCTTGCGCGTGTCCAGGATGCGCGCGGCATAGGGCTTGACACGGGCGACAAAGCGGGCCGTCAGGGTGGCCGTTCCGGTCAGGCGCTGCATGAAGTTGAGGGCCGTGCGCTCCCCCGCCAGGATGGCCCGGGCCGGCCCTGTTACGGTCAGGATAACGTCTCCGGCCCGCACCGGCCGGCCATCCGGCACCCGGATCCGGCAGCGCACCGCGGGGGACAGGGCCGCAAAGACCTGTTCGGCGAGGTACGCGCCGCAGACGACGGCGGCCCGGCGGGCGAGCACCACGGCGGTGGCCTGGCGGCGGGACTCGATCAAGGCGCGGCTGGTCAGGTCGCCGCTGTTTTCGTAAGCGCGCAGACTGGTGATCGGCTCCAGCAGCGCCAGCAGCAGGGCCTTGATCATGTTGCGCGTGCCAATGGTCCAGGCCGCCACACGGTTGA
>CAZUYI010000215.1:4310-4798 GCA_964624095.1 uncultured Verrucomicrobiota bacterium
CAGGTCGCCGCTTCCCACGTCCTCGCGCAAGGCCCGGCGGATCAGGCCGCGCACGGCCGGCCCCGTCCAGTCCGGAGCCGGGGCCACCCGGCGGTTGTTGGGCTCGAGGCGCATCCTGGTTCCCCTGCTTCGCGCGGCACGCGCCCCGCGAATAAAAAATTAATTTGCCTTGAACACCGTTCAAACTCAAGACTAATATAACACTGGAACGCGGGAAGTCGGGGCCGGCTAGGGTGGCCCGGTGTTGCTGCCGAACAGGAGGCGGGCTATGGCGGATGACATCCGGTTAGATTCCGAGCGCCTGATCTCCCTGCTCCAGAACCTGGGCGGGGTATTGACGGTGGAAGAGGCCCTGCACGAGGTGATCGAACACATCCGGATTTTCCCTCACCAGAGCCTGGCCGCGGTGGTGCTCGACGACGCCACCAACGAGTTGACCATCAAGACCTCGCGGCAGATCAGCTACACGTTCGCCAAGCAGTTCCGGC
>CAZUYI010000215.1:4822-5090 GCA_964624095.1 uncultured Verrucomicrobiota bacterium
TCGAACACGAGTTCGATCACGTGTGCCTGGTGCCCATCATCCAGGAACAGCGCGCCGTGGGCTACCTGCATTGCGACCGGCGGGGCAGCCCCCCGTTTTCCGACGAGGCGGCCCGCCTCCTGCTGATCGTCGGGTATCTGGTCGGCCAGCAGATGCAGCGCTTCGAGCTGGTGCATCTGACGCGCCACCTGACGCAGGTGGACGAGGCCAGCCGGGCTCTCAAGTACTCGACGTTCCTCGAGCATTTCCGGCGGGACATGGCGCGGGC
>CAZUYI010000216.1:0-5066 GCA_964624095.1 uncultured Verrucomicrobiota bacterium
GGAGTCGCCGCGGCCGCCGAGGCGGCGTCCGCGCCTTTCACACGGAGATCTCGCGCGCGAGCGGTAGGAGGGGCGGCCCCGAAAGCATTTCGCGCGGATCGCTCGTGCACATCCGGCTTGACAGCGATCCCCAAAACCGGAAGCATGCCTTGGAGTGCGCGCCACGGGTGCGTTTGAGAGGGAGGGTTGCCATGCCGGATCCGGATGCCGCCAGGGAAGGCAAGCGGTTTTACGAATCGGTGCCCGCGAAGACGCCGGGTTTTTTCCTCAAGGGCGCCGGCTCGCTCGACTGGGGCATGAAGAACCGGCTGGCCCGGATATTCAACCCGCGCGACGGCCGCACGGTTATGCTGGCCATTGACCACGGGTACTTCCAGGGCCCCACCACGGGGCTCGAGCGGGTGGACCTCTCGATCGTGCCGCTCGTGCCGCAGTGCGACGCGCTCATGCTCACGCGCGGCATCCTGCGCAGCACGATCCCGCCGGCCACCGGGCGCCCGATTGTCCTGCGGGCCAGCGGCGGGCCCAGCATCCTCAAGGAACTCTCGAACGAGGAACTGGCCGTGGACATCGAGGACGCCGTCCGGCTGAACGCCGCCGCCGTGGCCCTCCAGGTCTTCATCGGCGGCGAGTTCGAGACGCGCTCGGTCCACAATATGACCCGCCTCGTGGACCTCGGCCTGCGCTACGGCATCCCGGTCATGGCCGTCACGGCGGTCGGCAAGGACCTCGTGCGCGACGCAAAGTATTTCCGGCTGGCCTGCCGCATCTGCGCCGAGCTCGGGGCCCACGTGGTGAAGACCTACTACGTGCCGCAGGGCTTCGACACGGTGGCGGCGTCCTGTCCCGTGCCGCTGGTCATGGCGGGCGGCAAGAAACTGCCGGAGCTCGATGCGCTCGCCATGGCGTCGAACGCCATCCGCGAAGGGGCGGCGGGCGTGGACATGGGCCGCAACATTTTCCAGAGCGAGTGTCCCGGCGCCATGCTTCGCGCCATCCACAAGGTCGTCCACGAGGACATGCCTCCGCCGGAGGCGCTCGCGTATTACACGAAGCTCAAAGCCCGGCAGGCAAACCCAACGGCCGGCTGATCCCGCCGGCAACCCTGATTCCCCGTGACCTCTCCCGATTCGCTCCTGACGCCGGAATCCCGCGCCCGGGTGTTGAGCCTGCTGCGCGGGGTGCTGGCCGAGCCGTCCGGGTCCCCGGACGATTCCTGGCACAGGGTGGTGTTCTGTGCGCGCGCGGGCGGGCCGGTCGGGCCGGAGCCGCCCGTGCCCGGGCTGGCGGCGTGGTCGGCGGGGTCGGACGGCGGAGCGCCGGGCACGCTGGTCCTGGGAGCCGGCGCGCAGACGGCGTCGGACGAGGCGTTCCGCGCCGCCGTCTCCGACTGCTTGACGTCCGGGGCGCGGCAGGTGTCCGGGGTGCGGCTGCCCGGCGGGCGCTCCTATGACGTGCGGCGCGAGCCCGCGGCGCCGGCGGCGCCGCTGGCCGGGAAAATCGCGCTCGTCACCGGCGCGGCCGGCGCCATCGGTGCGGGGCTCTGCCGGGGGTTGCTCGCGCGCGGCGCGCGCGTCGCGGCGGCCGACCGGGCGGCGGACCGGCTGTCCGATCTGGTGCGGGAACTCGAGCCGGAGGCGCCGGGACGGTGCCTCGGAACGGTGATGGACGTCACGGAGGCCGCGTCCGTAGCCGCCGGGTTCGATGCGGCGGCGGGCGCCTGGGGCGGGGTGGACCTGGTGGTGGTCAATGCCGGGCTGGCCGCCGTGGCCGAGTTGACCGCGCTGGAGCTGGAGACGTTTCGGCGGCTTGAGCGGGTCAACGTGGACGGTACGCTCCTGACCCTGGCCGAGGCGGGCCGGCGTCTCCGGCGCCAAGGCACGGGGGGGGACATCGTTTTGGTTTCCACCAAGAACGTGTTCGCCCCGGGCGCCCAGTTCGGCGCCTACAGCGCCACCAAGGCAGCCGCTCACCAGCTCGCCCGCATTGCCAGCCTCGAACTGGCGCCCTTCGATATCCGCGTCAATATGGTCTCGCCCGACGCCGTCTTCGGATCCGGCCGGCGCCGGTCCGGGCTCTGGGCGGAGGTTGGGCCCGCGCGCATGCTGGCGCGCGGTCTCGATGAGCGCGGCCTGGAAGAGTACTACCGCACCCGCAACCTGCTCAAGGCGCGTGTGACCCCGGAGCACGTGGCCAACGCCGTCCTCTTTTTCGCCACCCGTCAGACCCCGACCACCGGCGCCACGCTGCCCGTGGACGGCGGGCTGCCGGACGCCACACCCCGCTGAGCCATCCCACACATCCGCGAAGGAGGCCATGAAAACCCAATCCCCGTGCAAACCCGTATCGCTGCCGCGCATCGCCGTCATCGGCCTGGCGCTCGACTTGTACCAGCAGACCATGCCCGCGCTCATTGCGACGCTGCGCCGCCAGTTTGCCGCCTACGAGGCGCCGCTCCGCGGCCGCGCGGAGCGGGTGACCAGCCGGCTCTGCCTGCTCGAAGAGGAGGTGGATGCAGCCGTGGCCGAGGCGGAACGCAGGGAGGTGGATGCCTGCCTCGTGATCCCGCTCTGTTATGTCGCCAGCCTGGTCTCGGTGCGACGCCTGGCGCGCACGCCGGTCCCGGTGGTCCTCTGGAACACCCAGACGCTCGAAGGCTTCGATGCCACGTATGACCACCGGGCGCTCGGCGAAAATCACGTCACCCAGGGCACCCAGGATGTGACCAGCGTGCTCGTGCGCAGCGGCACGCCGTTCGGCATGGAGTCCGGACATTACCGCGACGACGCCGCGCTCGACCGGTTGGCCGAATGGCTGCGCGCCGCGCGCGCGGCCCGGTTTGCCCGGCGCCTGCGCGTGGGGCTGGTGGGGACGCCCTTCGCCGATATGGGCGATTTTGGGATCGATCCCACCGCCCTGTCGCTCCGCTGGGGGCCGCATGTCGTGCCCATCACGCTCGGCCGGTTTGCGGTGGGCGTGCGCGCCGTGAAGCCGGCCGAGGTCCGCGCCCTGATGGCAGAGGACCGGCGCCGCTTCCGGCTCGACCGCTCCGTGACCCCCGCCCTGCACCGCGTCTCGTCCACCCTGGAGGCGGCCGTGCGCCGGCTGGTGGCCGAGTTCCGGCTGGATGCGCTGTCCATCAATTTCCTGGGCATCATAGACGACGGGCGCTTCCCGACCCTGCCGTTCCTGGGCATCAATAAGCTGATGGGCGAGGGGATCGGCTATGCCGGGGAGGGCGATGTCTTCACCGCCGCCTTCATGGCCCAGACCCGCCAGCTCTGCGGCGCCGCCACCTTCACCGAAATGTACACCGTGGACTACCGCGAAAACCGGGTGATGATGACGCACATGCAGGAGTGCAATCCGGCCCTCGCGCGGCGCGACCGGCCGGTCCGCCTGCTGGCCAAGCCGTTCTGGGCGCCGGGCATCCGCCCCTATATCGGCATGCACTTCACCCTCGAACCCGGCCCCGTCACCCTGGCGGCCCCGACGATCAACGCCGCCGGCGCGCTGCAGTACGTGGCCGCCGAGGGCGTCATCGAGGATATGGACCCGCTGCCCGCCTTCGATGTCCCGCATTGGTCGTTCCGCGTCGGCGGGCCGGTGGGCGAGTTCCTCACCCGCTACAGCATGGCGGGCGGGCCGCACCATCTCGTGGGGGCGCCCGGCCGGCATGCCGGGGCGCTGCGCAAGCTCGCGGCCTTGCAGGGAGTCGCCTGCACGGTCCTCTAGGCCGGCGGACGGGTCAGGGCCCCGCCAGGGGCAACTCGGAGGGCGCGTGGCCGTCCTCCGGGGGCGCCAGGCGCAGCCGCGCGGGATTCGCGTCCGTCACGCGCCGGGCGCCCACGTAGTCGAGGCCCTGCCCCGGGGTCAGCGACAGCGTGTAGGCGAGCGTGTCGCCGGGCGCGAGCGTGACCGCGGCCCACGGGTCGCTCCAGCAGGCCGTGCCCAGGGCGCGCGAGGTGGTGATTTCTAGCAGGTAATCCCCGTCGCGCTGCAACAGGCAAAAATAAGGGCCCTCCTGCGTGCGCCCGTTGATGGTCATGGGCGTGGCGTGTACCAGCAGGAACGTCTTGGAGGGATCGTGGCCCGCCAACGCCCAGCCGGACGGCACGTAGACGTAGGCGAATTCGCCCTTGGCCGACGCGCCGGTTCGGGGCGCGAACCGCATCAAGGCTTCGACCGGCCAGTCTATCCACCGGTTGGGCTTTAGACCCTGCTCGCTGAAGGCTGCCCGCTTGAAGTCGCCCAGCCAGGCCCGGGTGCCCGGCAGCACCAGGTAATCCCCGGCCTTGTAACTCCCGCCCGGGGCCAGGCGGAGGTGGGCGGCCAGGATGAACCGGGCCTCGGTGTCGCCGCGGTTGGACACGGCGTAGTCCAGGCTCAGTGTCGGCGCGTCCGCCGTGCCGCGCGCGACCTGCACGAACCGCAGCGACGCCGGGTGATCCGTCACGGGATCCCGGTAGGCGATGTCCGCCTCGGCCCGGCACGCGGCGCGCTCGCCGTCCTGCTCGAGGGACACACGCCACTCGGCCGTTCGCAGGTAGCCCTTGGCGGGGCCTTTCTTAAGCGAGTCGCTGACCCACGGCAGGCAGAGCAGGTTGCCGTGCTGGCGGGCGACCCCTTGTTTAAGGTCGGCGGCGCGCACGAACAGCTCCTGGCCGGTCGGCTTGTACGTCAGCGTCAGCGGAACCGCCGCCCGCTGCGGCAGCAGGATCGCCTGGATAAAGCGGTTCTCCAGGATCAGCGAGGCCTCGCCGTCGGCCGGGCGGGCCTCGATCCGGATCGGGTCGGCGGGCGGGGCGCCGGCCAGGCAGAGGGATGCGGCGAGCAGGCTCATGGCAAGTCCGAGGCAGAGGCGGGGGTGGAGGCGGAGACACATGGGGCGGTTCCTTCCGGCAAACGGGCATGGCAGCGGGTGTTCATGTCAGGAACGGTGTGCATGGCCATCCTGCGGGGGGCGCCTATCTATACACCTTGACGGGCGGCGAAGAAAGCATAATATAACCCGGCTTTTTCAATGGGCGCGGGCCGCGCGCGGCGGCGGGACAGGAGGAGTCATG
>CAZUYI010000217.1:0-1301 GCA_964624095.1 uncultured Verrucomicrobiota bacterium
GCACTCAAGTCGAGCTCGATGCGGCCTTCCGCCTCGCGCAGACGGCAGTCCGCCATGGCCTCAACCGTCTGGTCCGACGCCTGGATCACGTGCAGGAACACGTCCTCTTTCCGCGCCTGGCCCGGCTTGACCTCGATGCGCCAGCGCCCGGCAGTTTGCGGCACGTCGGCAGCGCTGGTCATATCCATTTGCCGCAAATACGGCGAATTTTCCGGGATCGGCCAGTTCCGGCCGTCGGCCCAGAACTCCCGGCCCGGGCCGCCGACGGGCTCGAGCACGGCATCGGCGGGCAGCAGGGTCCGGCAGAAGAGCCGGCCCTGCTCCTGGTCGGCCCGGACCTCCCGGCCGGCGATGACCGGCTCGTTGGCCGTATGCAACAGCCAGGTCTTCGGATACTCCGCCTGCCGGGCCGTCACCCGGTCGAAGACCACAAACGTATCCGGCGCCAGGAACAGGAACTGGCGGGTCGCCCGCTCGCACTTGTTGCTATGATAGGTTGGGGTCAAGTCCGTGGCGGCGTAGGCAAAGCGCGGATGGGACTCGAAGGCCAGCAACCGGGCAGCGGACGGCGGCTCGCGCTGGCCGCCGCTGTTGGAGGGCAGGTCGCCGCGTCGGCCCTTAAACCGCTCGCCGGGCATGTGGATTAGCAGCGTATTATGGGCGACGCTCTGGAAGGCATAATTGAACCCGCTGTTCATGTCGCCGAACGTGTCCACGCCCTCCTGCTGGGCGCGGGTGCCGCTGTCCAGGGCCAGGTAGCCCCGCCTGAAAACAGTGAAGTGGCCGGCGTCGCGGTGCCGCCCGGGCACCGCGCCAGCCCCGCAGGAATAGAGGGCGTACGTCGAGCGGGCCGGGTCGAACCCCGAGGACATCAGCACGACCCCGTTTTGGGCATAGTGGCGCGCCAGGGGCAGGCCGTCCGGCAGCCTGGGCGGCGGCGCGTCCGCCTGACTGAGCAGATAGGGTTCAATCGGATAGGACCCTCCCGTGCCGCGGCAGCCGGCCTGCCTCATGACCTTCAGCAGGTGGGCGGCGATGGCAGCCTCGTCCGGCTGGCAGTCGGCGAAAAAGTGGATGAACTGCTCCAGATTGTTGAAGAGCTTCTCGCCGGGCATCCAGCCGCCCCAGGCATGCTCGTAGCCGAAATGCCGGAAGCAGTACCGGATCCCTTCCGTCCGCTGGAAGGCGCCGAATCCCAGCGCGTGCCTCAGGATACAACTCGGCGCAAACCCGCTGCCGAAGGCCCACTCACCGGGCACCGGTCCCACCGCCGACTGCCAGCAATGCAGGAACGTCCAGAC
>CAZUYI010000217.1:1311-5064 GCA_964624095.1 uncultured Verrucomicrobiota bacterium
AAATTGTATTCCAGGTTCAGCGCCCGCGTGCCGCGGTCGGCCAGCAGGACGGCATGGTTCGGCGCGAAGCAGGCCGCCGCGTGGTTATCATAGCCGCGCCCGAGCGACGTGAGCGCCCGCGCGTACTCCACGCCCGCCGCCTCCCGGCTGAGCGCCACCAGGCCGACAGTCCAATGCATGCCCGGCATGTAATACCACGGCATGCCATCCGCCTGGCTGATGTCGAACGCCACCTGCTGCATGTGCCAGCCGTAGGCAAAGCGCAGCAGGTCGCGCACCAGTCCATTCCGTTCGGAGTCGGGCAGCTCGTTCCAGGTCCAGTCGAGGGCCGCCAGGAAATAGACGCGCGGGGCGAGATAGGAATTGTATTCCTCGAGGCGCAGGAAATGATCCAGGGTGGCCCTCAGCATGCCGCGAACCTTGGCCAGGAGCGCCGGCTCCCCCGTGAGCCGGTAGAGGAGCGCCGCCTGCATCAGCGGCTCGTCCCACGCCCGGACCTCGAAGGTGTCCGGCAATTCCCCGGCCGCCTGCCGCAGGGCCCGGACGCCATCCGGATCGGCCTCGATGCGCGCCTTAACCGTCGGCCAGGAGTCCGCGTTGAAGAACAGGCGCGGATGATCGGGCCGGAGCCGAGGCGCCAGATCGAGCGCGGCCCGGTACAGCCGCGCCTGGAACGCCGTCGTGCGATCGAGGCCGGGGGCGGCCGACAGACGCTCCAGCACCGGCCGCGCCGCCTCGTGGTTCTTTTCCTGGATGTAGGCGCGCGCGATGCCCAGCTGCGCGGCGTTCGATGGGCCGGGCTCCGCCGAGAGCGACGCCGCCCTTTCAAACGACTCGCGCGCCGCGGCGCCGTCGTCTTCCAACAGGCACGCCTCGCCGAGGTTCAGCGCGGCGCGCGCCTTCTGCCCGGCGCGCGCGCCGGGCAAGGCGAGCACCGCCTCGGCATGCCGGCGGATGGCCTGGCTGCTCGCCGGGCCGGCGCCCCAGATATCGAGCCGTACGTTGTCCGCCAGGGCCAGCCACGCCTCCGCCCGCTCCTCGTCGGAGCTAGCCGCCTCGAGCGCCTGCCCGAGCCAGTCGCGCGCCGCGGCGTACGGAATGGCGAGGCTCCAGTGGGGCGGCTTGTATTTCCGGGCGCCCGCGTCCATCGCCGCCCGAAAGTCCAACGGCCGCTCGAGCATGTTCCGCGGACCGGTGACGGCCAGGCTGAATCCCGTTTCAGCGGCCAGCACGGCCACGGCCAGAACGTGCTCGCCCCGGGCCAGCTCGAGCTCGATCCCATGGTCGCGGGCCGAGACCTGTGTTTCAAATTTCACATAGCGCCCCTTGGCGCTGTACACCGGCCGGCCGTCCAGCCACCACTGCATCCACGCGTGGATGCCGCCGGCCCCGATCCGGACGGTGGTGTCCGCCGCCGCGCGGACCGGCGCGAGCAGGTACAGCAGGTTGCCGTCCGCCGGGCTGCGCGCGCACGCCGCAAGGTCCAGGCATCCGTTGGACATGGCCATCGGCACGCCCTGGAAGCAATTCGTCCCGATCATCAGCTCGCGGGGAATACGCTTCAGCCGGTCGCCGGGCAGCAGATCGGCAGGCGTCGGCGCAAAGGACGGCGGATGGAGTTCCACCCTGACCGGCCCGAAAGCGGTCCACTCCCTCGGCCAGTCCACCTCGGGCTCGGCTGCCGGTGATACCGTCACGACGACGCCCGCGGCAAGCCCCAGCATGCGAATGAGCATCCGTTTCATGCCGCGGACGCCCTCCCGCTACCAGTCGTTATCGGGGCACCATCAATGCATGGAACGCGCCCCACAACGGCGGACGATCGCGTGCGCGTGTCTCTCGTGTGGGAGTCAATAGATCCGTTGCTTTGAAAAGTCATGGGGGAAAATCCCCTGGCCTGTCAACAGGCTCTCGTGGGCGAACTGTTTGAGTGTTGCCAGCCACCGTTCATACACGGCCGTTTCCCGTGCAGTCGGCCGCCGTTTCATATAGGGACGCAGGAACTCGCACGGGCCACGCTTGGCCGCCCAGGCCGCGGTCCTCAGGTGAATGTCGCGGGGAGCCTCCAGCCAGAGCTGGATGTAATTTACAAGCGTCCGAATCCGCTCGATGCGCCAGCGGACCAGGGAGTTCTCGGTCAGGGCCAGCGCCCGGTCCACCAACCGCCGCCATTCCGCCACGTGGTTGGGGGAGAATGCCCGATGAATATCGAGCCACGGCTTCGGCCGGATCTGAACGCCCGCCTTCCGCCCGAAGTTCGCCTCCATGCTCCTGATCAGGCGCTCCATCACACCAGCCGCTTCGCCGAAATAATCCCGGCAATAGGCGCGGAGAAAGGCGTCCAGGCTTCGCGGGGCGTCGCGCAGCACGTTGGCCACGGCCAGGTAGTTCAGCGCATAGACGGCGAAATGATACGAGCCCGCCTGAATCGTGTCGCCGCCGACGCCGAGCCGTCGGAACACCGTCCAGTCGCGGAACAGGTCGGTCAAGGCGGGATACGGCAGCGACCACCAGCCCCACATGCCCATGTCATAGGTATAGAAGAACAGCTTGTCGGGGCGGTCCAGAACCGCCAGCCATTCGTGGATAACGTTCATGAACTGCCGGTTGATGGGGGAGGCTGCGTCGTCAATGGAGTGGGACATGCTCCGCCACGCGAGGGCGACGCACGGATAGAGGTTCGGATGAAGCTGAATCCGGCCCGCCGGCGGATTCGTGGTCTCGCCATCCGCCACGATCGAGTATTTGAGGCGCGGGAACAGGCGCCCCGCCCGCTAGGCCACCTGGTTGGCCGGATGCAGATACTGGCGGGCCTTGGCGCGGCTGCCATATCGGCGGCCTTGCTCGCCACCCCGGTCATACGAGTTGTCGCGCAGCCAGCGTTGTTCGGCGGGACGCTCGTCCGCCGGATCGGCCAGTTTCCGACAGGCTTTGCAGCTGCAGGCGGGGACGAGGTTTTCCGCCGGCCAGAGGTCCAGGATCGAGATGGACGGACAGCGTTCCATCAGCCGCTCGATGTTTCGGACGATCGTCTCGACGGCGGCGCGGCTGCTGGGGCAGACCGGAATGAGTTTCCGGGCGCTCAACCGCTGCCCGTCATGGAACGGGTAAAAGTCGGGGCGCTCCCGGTAATATTCCGCTGGCGACACGAGCTGTTCGAACGCGGGATCGTGCCCGAACTCCAGCTTGAGGCCCCGTTTTTTCAGTTCCGGCAGCAGCGAGTCGAAGAAGGCGTCGCCGTGCGTGAACCCCGAGTGCACGTAGTTGAATCCGTTCTTGGCCATCCATGCCAACCGGTCCAGGGACCTGGGCGACGGGAGGCCGTCCCTGAGGAAGGCGTTTTGATCCAACGCGAACTGCATCCCGCGCATCCAGAATCCGGGATTGTCCACCACGTCCGTATCGGCCGCATGGACGATATCGGGCCGCCTGGGGACAATCTCCCCCGCTTCGCCCAGGTCCGGGAAGGCGCAGCCGCAGCAGGCGCGCAGGTACCCGTACACGCCGGCGACCACGCCGGACGGCTCGTGCGACACGATATAGAGCCGCGGGCCTTCCACCTTGATCCGGAAGCCGTCGAGTTTAAGCGGACGTCCCAGGCCGTCCGGCAACAGCCGCGGCGCGGCCGGATGCCCGAGGTCGGCGATGACCACCGCCGGACCGCGAATTCCCGTCAGGCCTTTTTTGACGTCGGGCTTCGCGCCGGAGATTTTTTCCACATACGCCGCCAATTCCTCGGCGGCGAAGAGCTCG
>CAZUYI010000218.1:0-4749 GCA_964624095.1 uncultured Verrucomicrobiota bacterium
GGTCACGCCCGGCGCTGAAAAATCAAGGGGCGCATGATCGAGCGTCAGGAGCACGTCCCCGGCTAGAATCACGACGTGCCCCTGCCCTCCGGCCGGCGCCGGCAGCTTGACGGCATTGGCCAGGATCAGGTCAAAGAAGGCCAGCGATCCGCTCCGATCCGATACCGGCAGGGGCAGGAATATTTTCCCTTGCGCCGCATAGGCCGGCAGACGGCGGCTGTCGCCGCCCGAATGGCATATCAGGATCCGGCGGCCCCGGAACAGCGACGCCGGCCCTCCGGCCCCGCACGGAGACTCCAGCGCCAGGCGCGCCAACGCGTTCACGGTGGCGCCCAGCGCACCCACCCGGCACCCGCCCGGGTCGGGCACCACGAGGTACCGCGTGCCCGGATTCAGGCGCCCCTCCGCCCGCCTCCATCGGAGCTGAGCTTCATACCCGCGTGCCTGGGCCCGGTTGGCGGCCGTCAGCACCACGATATCGTAGGGAATGGGCGCCGGATCCGTCACCGCCGCTTCGCGGCCTCCGCCCGCTCCGCCTTGCGGACCTGCTTGAGTATCCAGGGATACGTGCGGCTGATGCCCGCCTTCAGGTCGAAGCGCGATTGCCAGCCGGTGCTGTAGATCCGATCGTTGCTGAAATTCCGCGACTGCACGCCCACCGGGCCGGGCACGCTCCGGACGCCGATGCGCTTGCCGGCCGCCGCCGCCACCGCGTCCACCAGCTCGCGCACGGTGACGTACTGCGGGCAGCCGATGTTCACCGGCGTGTCGATGCCGGAGTGCATCAGCCGGTAAATGCCGTCCACCATGTCGTCAATGTACGTGTAGGAGCGGACCGCCGACCCGTCGCCCCAGATCTCGATGTCGCCGCCGTCCGGCGCCTCGGCCACCTTGCGGCAAATGGCCGCCGGCGCCTTTTCGCGGCCGCCGCGCCACGTGCCCTCGGGCCCGTAGCAGTTCTGGAACCGCGCGATGCGCACCTGCATCCCGTATTTCCGCGCATAGGCCATGGCCACCCGCTCCGAATACAGCTTCTCCCACCCGTACTCGTTGTCCGGGTGGGCCGGCACGGCCTCGTCCTCGTGCATTTCCGGCTCGCCGGGCTTCATGTCCCGGTAGACGCAGACCGACGAGGAAAAGAAGTAGCGCGGCACCCGGCGCTGCGCCGCGGCGTGCGTCATGTGAACGTTGATCAGCACGCTGTTGTGCATGATCTCGCATTCGGCGGCATGGATGAAGCCCATCCCGCCCATGTCCGCCGCCAACTGGTACACCTCGTCCACCGCGCCCTCGCCGAGCGCGACGGCCCGGGCGCAGTTCCGCTCGAGGCGCAGATCGAGCCGCAGAAATTCGTCCGCCGCCGTGCGCGCAAACTCCGGCCGCTTGAGATCCACCCCGCGCACCCAGTACCCTTCGGCCTTCAGCCGACGCACCAGGTGACTGCCGATAAACCCGCCCGCCCCGCACACCACCGCTGTCTTCATAGTCCTCCCCATTGGGGTCACATCTATACACTATACACTCTGCCGCCAACCTCTTCAGCGGCCCGGAGGCACGCGAGACGATTGACTGGACGCGATTTCATCCTTCAAGGCTTGAACTCGCTCCGCGAGGAATGGGTCTCGCCGCATCCGCACCTCCAGGCGACGGATCGCCAGACTGACCGCCATGGGCCGCATACCGCCCGCTGCGACGCCCAGTTCTCGCAGCGTCAAGCCACCATACCACCGCGCCAGGGCCAACGCCAGGCCCCGGCCCCAATCGCCTCGACGATGGCAGTATGCCTCCCACGGCTCCCCCTTGGCCGACGAGACCGCCTGCACAATCGTCTCGAAGCTCACGCACGGCTTCAGGGATTTCAAGCCGGATTGCTCATGAGCATCGCCGGTAATCCGGTCCTGAATGCTGCCTAAATACTCCGTGGACCCCAGGAAAGCATGCGCACGCACCTCTGGCCATGGGGATGCATCGCTTCCTCGCGCGACCTGTTCCTGCATGGCTCGCCGGTAGGCCGCAGGGCGATTCCACCCGCGTCTCGCCGTCAACCGCCACAGGTCATCCGTCGCCAGCCAGTCAGGCGCACGTTCATGTCCCGCATAGGCTCGGTATGAACTCCACGGGAAGCGCTCTAATGCTTGCCAACGAGCCCGGCGTTGTTGAGGGGTCTCCGCCGTTGGGGACGGCCCGTGCCGATCCGGCTCGGAGCCCCTGCGCCCGCTCGTCTTGGGGCGGACCGGATTCATGTGCACGTAATAGCCCACCACTGCCACTCTCGTACCCGGCTCAATCAGCACGCTGTGAAAGCGCCCCTGGAACAGATGTCCGCATCGGGTGTGCCGCCGATTAAACCAGACACTATAACTGACATTCAACCACTGGATGGCCCGGCTGGCATTCGCCAGGGGCGTTTGGATCAGAAGATGATAGTGGTTGTCCATCAGCACATAGGCGTGAAGGGACACGACAAACCGTTCGACCATTTCTTGCAGCAGGGTTAAGAAATGGCGGCGGTCGTGATCGTCATGAACAATGGCCTGACGATTGTTGCCTCGAGCGGTTACGTGATACCACCCGCCGTGGATATTGATCCGGAGAGGTCTGGCCATGATTGCCCGCGGATATCATCCTTTTCCGGCTGCGTCCCATCGCGTTCGTCAAAACTCAAATGTATACTGTATAGATGTGACCCCTATTCATAGCGGGGGGGTGTGCGGCGCGCGGCGCCCACGGGGTTGACGAGGTAGCCGCGCCCGGTGCACTCGGGGCACAAGGCGGCCAGGGGCCGGTCGGCGGACGCTCCCATGCTGCCGCGGCGTGTCTCCTGTTTCAAGACGTGGCCCATGCCGCCGCAGGTCCGGCAGCGCTCGGCGCCAGCCGGCCACGGATAGTCGGGGGGCGCGATATGACGCCCTCCCCGCCCCTGGCAGACCGGGCAGGGCACGTTCTGAGGCGGCGCTGCCAGTTTGCCCCGGGATTCCCCATCCCGCCGCTGGAACATGAGCACGCCCCTCCCCTGGCAGGCCGGGCAGGATAGGTCTATGGCCGTTGGCTCGCGATCCGCCTCGTCGCGTACGGCAGCCGGTTCCACCGACGGCCGGGCCGGCACCTGCGGCGGCACAGACCCCGTGGACTCTGCCGGCGCTGACAACGGGGACTGGAGCGGCAGCACGGGCCAGGCCGGTAGCTCGGGCGCGGGATCGCCCGACACCAGGCGCCGCCCCCATTCGAGGCCGTTGGCCACCAGGCTGGAGCGAGGATCCCAGAGGGGTGCCGCCTTCCGCGCCTCCGCCCGCGCCGCCATGGCCGAACTCCATGCCGCTTTGGACGCGGCGAGTTCATGGTCCACCTTCTGGCCTGCGTAATCCTCGGCAAACAAGCGGTAACGGGTTTCCGGGATCAGGACTTGACGCGCAAATTCGAGCTGCTGCTCCCCCACCTGCAACCGGACCGCCTCCGGTTCGAGCGCCACCATCGTCCCCTGCTTTCGGACGCCGGCCGTCGTGATCACGGCGATCTGAGTGTTGGAGAGCGGCGGGCTGAATTGCCCCCGGTACTCCTCCCTCCGCTTCGCGCACAGCGCCTCCCAATCGGGCTCCTGGTCTCCCGGAGAGACCTCGGTGCCGGAGGATCCCGCGCCAAGCAGTACGGCTATAAGATTCCGGCCCGTGACGCGGGTCCAACCCCAATCCGCAACCAGCGCGCCGGCCGCCAGCACCAGAACAAGGGACACCGCGCCGCGCAGAAACCGACCGGCCGCCACATCCGCGGCGCGCTGCCTCCGCCTGTCGGCGCCCGGGAGCATCTGGTGAATGGTCAGGATGGGCTCGCCGTCCGACGGAGCGGCCGCCGGCGCCGGGGCGATGGGATCGCGCAGTCGCAGTTTTTTGATTTTGAAATCGAACCCGCACGTCCGGCAGGACTGGTCGCCCGCTTCACGGGCCTGCTCGCAGCGCGGACACCGGGCATAGAGTTCGGCGCCACAGAGGCTGCAGTACCGGCCGCTCGCGGCCACGGGCTCGCCGCACTGCAGGCACGGCAGTTGGGCTTCCGTATTCATCGGCAGACCCGATCCAGAGAACCCCTCAGAACGGTGGGCCGGGCGAGATCCGGCTCAGCGCCGCTCCCGCCTCATAACCAACCTTCCCCTCGGGGCATCCTTCGGCGGCTACCCGCCGTTCGCGCAACAGTGTGTAGTGTAACGATGTGACCCCTGTTCAGTCGTCGAGCCAGCGCAGGTGGCGGAGCCGCATCTCGCCGGTGTAGGGATCGCGCCAGACGAGGGCCACGGCGCGCTGGCGGATGGGATTGCGGGGAATCCCGCCGCCGGAGGCCACGTGGGCCTCGAGGAACACCGTGAAGAGGTTCTGGCGGACGCTGAACAGCCCGCAACTGTTGCGGACCAGGCTCTCGCGCTTGACCTCGGTATTCAGCACGAGGCCGGGGAGCGCGCTGGCGCTGAAGTTGGTCAACGCGTGACCGATCTCGGAAAGGTTCGTATACGGGTACGGGGTCACATTGGTGTTCATGAGCTGGTCGGCCAGCCGGTACGCGTTGCCGCCGGGCTCGTCCACCCGCAGCACCGGGGTGGCGGCATACTCGTCAATCGGCATTTCGCGGAAGACCGACGCCAGGGCTTCGCGCTGCCGGGAGTTCGGATTCACCTGGCCGCGCCAGACCTCGTTGGTGATTTCCGGCAGCACGGCGTTCGTGGCCCGGGGCAGGATGAAATGATCCAGGACGGGATCCAGG
>CAZUYI010000218.1:4759-5032 GCA_964624095.1 uncultured Verrucomicrobiota bacterium
TGATGGTTTTCCAGACGCCGTAACAGAGATGGCCCAATTCGCCGACCGTACGCAGCGGCTGATTGGCGATGTGCATCCCGCCCTCCGTCGTGGCATGTCCGTCGCAGTCCGCATGGGCCGTCCACCAGTTCTTGGTGGCATTATTGACCGCATCAAGGGTGGGCGTTCCCCACGCGGACCACCGCGAGAGGTCGGTCATATTCCAGTTGAACCGGGGGTCCACGCACTCCATGGACTCGTGGCCGCCGGGCGAGATCGCCTTTCGCGGCGGGA
>CAZUYI010000219.1:0-4980 GCA_964624095.1 uncultured Verrucomicrobiota bacterium
TTGCTGCACGCCCGACGTGATATCGCCCGCCCAGGGCAACATCACCGGCGAGCCGTCGTTTGCCGATTTCGGCACGGCGGATTTCCATCTGACGGCCAATTCCCCGTGCGTCAATGCCGGCACGAACGAGCCCTGGATGCCTGGCACGCTGGACCTGGACGGGCGCCCGCGGCTGGACCGCTTTACCGGCCGGGTGGACATGGGCGCGTACGAGTGCGTTCTGGGTGGGACTCTCATCCGGTTACACTGAGCGCCGCCGGGGTGAGGTCACCCCGGCTCCAGTGCGGGCACCCTCGTCCGCCGATCTCGTCGCGCTCACTCGTCAACCGTCTCTTCTGCTTTCGGCGGACGAGAGCGGGCGATGCTCCCGCGTGGCCGGGCCGGCCGCGTATCCAAGATCATGGACGCGCGGGAGCGAGTCCTCCGCGGGGGAACCGGCCCCTCACTCTCCGGCGTCGAAGTAGAGCGGCAGGTCGAACCGGTCGCTGTCCATGACCAGGCGCTCGCCTTCGAGTTCGGGCCGGGCGTCGAACGGCTCGAGGCGCAAACGCTCCGCGTGGCCGGTCTTGAACCGGGCCGGGTCCAACGCGCGCGCGTCGAGGATGGCCCAGCGGGCAATGAGCAGCTCCTTCCCGGCGCATGCGCCTTCCGCCACGGCGTCCACCCGGTAGCGTCCCACTGCCAGGGCGCGCCGGTAGGGCGCGATGGCATCCGGCGCGGGGATGGCAGCGTGTTCCAGCAGCGTGGCGGTCACGGCCAGCGCGGGCGGCGGAGCCGTCCGTTGCGCGAGGCCGGCCGTGCTGGCGGCGTTCAGAGCCCGCGCCTCGCCGGGCCCCATCCAGCGCGCGTACACGGCCGCGTGCTCGATCCGCCCTTTCCAGCCCGATTCCGCCCCGGCGCCTTCCACCGGGTAGTCCGCTCGACACTCGCGGCCGAATACGAGCGCGCCGTCCTGCCAGTGCCCGGTTCGTACGTCCGCGCGGGATCCGGCAGGCTCGCCGTCGAGGAAGCAGGCGATGGTGGATTCCAGGCAACTGACGAGCACGTGGCGTGGCGTGGCGCCGTCCAGGGCGCCGAACGGCAGCTCGTAATCCGGCTTGCCGGGCCCGGCCCGGAGCGTGAACACGAGCTGCCGGCCTTCCTGCCCGAGCATGAAGTTCCAGCCGCCGCCGGGCATGGCATAGCCCGCGATCGGCTGTCGCCGGGTCGGCGGCTCGGCGGGCGGCGTCACGAGCAGCTCGAGGGCGAGCTGCCCGCTGGCCGCGCAGCGGTCGGTGAGCCGGCCCGCGCCGCCCTCGGCGACGAATGCGCCGCCGGCCGGCGCCATCTCGAAGTGACGCCCGAACCGGGCACGGCCGCGGGCCTCGACGCGGCAGACGGTGGCGCGGCCCGACGCCGGATCCGTGAACGCGTTTTCGCTCGACCGGTTCCGCCACAGGAACACCAGCCCGTCGGGCGACACCGGCCAGCGCGTGGCGGCCGGCTTGGACTCGGCCGCGCCGGCCGGCGTCCCGGCGGAAGCCGGCTCCGGGGGCGCGGCCAGCCAGAGGTCGGGGAAGAAATCCGGTTCCGTATTGCGCGTCACGCGCGCCCAGCGCTCGATGCGCGTGTAATCCGGGCTGAACCGCCCGACGTGGATTTCCACGTCCTGGCCGCCGGCGCGGATGCGGTTGTCGCCCGAACCCGCCGTGTAGGGGCCGGTCATGACCATGTACCGGGCCCGGTTGCTCCACCGCGGATGGTAGACTTCGAATCCGTTCACGCCCGGCGCGCCGCTGACAGGCACCATCCAGTGCTCGTCCGAGCCGGTCCGGAACAGGGACAGGTTGCGGTGGGCGCCGTCAAAAATCCAGAAGAGCGACGCGCCATCCGGCGCCAGCGAGGGCCAGCAGCCGTCGCCGACTTTGCGCCAGTCGCGGTCGGGCAGCGAGGCCGTTCCGGCGGCCGGCCAGGGGAACTGGCCGCCCGCTTGCCGCCCGTCGGCCGATAGCTGGAAGTTGTCCATGTGCACCGGCGTCTGGGTCCAGACCGGCTCGCTGACCGCCGGCGCGTCCAGCCGGAACCGTCGTACCGCGTGGATGTGGATGTTGAGGACAATCGCGCCCGGTTCGCCGGCCGGCGTGCCGGCGTAGACCCAGTCGGTGCCTGTAACGGGATCCCGCCATACGGCCAGCGCCACGCCGTCGGCCAGCTGCCGCGCGCCCGTGCCGTCGAAGTGTACCGCGTGAATGGTCCGCGCGCGCCAGTCGGAAAAGACAACCTGTTCGCCGTCCGGCGTCAGCAGCGGCTTGGCATAGGGGGCCGGGTCGTCCCGCAGGCGGCGCTCGCCGCGGCCGTCGTGCGTGTCGAAGCCCATCAGCCGCGCCGGCTGCCCGTGCACGGCGGCATCCGCCTCGGGCCCGGCCGCCTGCAACCAGACGATACGCGCGCGCCCGCTGCACAGCTCGCTCAACTCGCCCGGGAACGAGAGGAGCGGCCCGGTTCCGGCGGCCAGCGCCGCCGCGGTCCGCAGGAACCTGATATGCAGCGTTGACATAGGGCTGGATTGTACCCGGCGCGCGCCCGTTTGACAATGCTAATCCCGGCACCCGGGCCACGTCTCCGGGGCTGCCCGTGCTCGTGTCAACCGGATTCCGGCGCGTTCGGCGCACACGTCAGACCAGCGCCGACGCGCCCGGAACTCGCAGATCGCGGGACGCCAGAAGGCTGTCAGGCGTGGTTGCGCAGCTGCAGTTCGAGCGGATGCGGCTGCAGGTACACCTGGCCGTCGAGATAGGGGTCCGGGTACAGGCGCGCGTAGTGCGCGAGCAGCGTGACGGGCACGACCAGGGGCAGCAGGCCGAGGCGGTAGTGCTCCAGGCGCTCGAGCAGGGCGGATTTTTCGGGCGCCGTGAGGCGTTCCTTGAAGAAGCCCAGGATGTGCATCAGGACGTTGGCGTGCTTGCCGGGCGTCGCCGCGCGCCGCAGCGCCTCGATCAGCAGCGCCTGGTAGGACTCGGCCAGGGCGGCGGCGCTCATCCGGCCGGCGTCGGCCACCAGCCGGCCCAGCCGGCGGTAATGGTCGGGACTGTGCGCCAGGATCAGGAACTTGTGCCGGCTGTGGAATGCCACCACGGCCGCGCGCCGCTTCGGCGCGGACAGGGCGGCCCGCCAGCGGGCCAGGGTGAAGATCGCCTCGATGAATGCTTCGCGCAGCCGCGGGTCGTTCAGCCGGCCTTCCTCCTCGACCGGCACGAGCGGGAACCGGTCCATGAACGCGCGCGCGAACAGGCCCACGCCCGTCTTGGACGGCAGGCCCGCGTCCGAGTAGACCTTGACACGCTCCATGCCGCTGCTGGGCGAGCCGCTCTTGAACACGAACCCGCACAGGCCTTCCTTCTCGAGCGCTTCGAGCTTGCCCTTGATCCAGGCCTGCATGCGGGCCGTCAGGTCCACGCCCGTGCGCGTTGTGACCAGCCGGGGCGCCGCCGGGTCGCCGACCAGCCGCATGGGCTCGCGGGGCACGCCGAGCCCGCACTCGGCTTCCGGGCAGACGGGCACGTAGCGCGCGTAGCGGCCCAGCGTGTCCACCAGGAACGCGTCGCGCTTGTGATTGCCGTCGTAGCGCACCCGCTCGCCGAGCAGGCAGGCGCTGATCCCGAGCGGAATGGGCAGCGGCATCTCCATGGCCGGGTCCTCCGTGGGTGGGCGCGACGCGACCAGTCCAGTCGCCGGGGAGCGTATCACGAGTAGGCCCGGCTGTCGCATGCTTTCCGCGCCTTCCTGTTGCGCCTCCGCGCGTGAGACTCCCGCCTCCTTCACCACCGGGCGGTCAAATTAGAGTAACGATCGTTACTTTAATTTGACGGGCCTCGGGCGAAGACGCATTCCTTCGCATGCTCGCACGCGGGGTCCGGCTGCGCGCCCGGGACCGGCCTGTTCGCGAACGCGGCAGGTGTCGCATGTCACGGCGCCAGGCGCGTGGCCGACCCGGCCTTTTGAATTCGCTTGCAGAAACTGCCCGGGCGTATGGTATGATGCTGTGGCGGCGGGAAGGGCGGGCGTTTGCGCACGGATGCCCGCTTGCGCCCCCTCGGGGGGGGACAGCGCACGACCGAAGCATGGGATCCGGTCCGGTGCCCGGACCCGATTTTACCGGGAGGGAAAACCGCATGAACCGCACAGCCGGGTGGCTCGGGCTCGTGGCATCGTTGGGCATGGGACTGGCGTGGCCGCTGCGCGGCGCGGCGGCGTCGGCGGGGCCCGGGGCCGTGACCTGGCCGGCGGAATGGACGGTGTTCGGGCCGGGCGATCCCATCTCGTTCCGGCAGACGCCCGACCGGGCGATACTGGTGCCGGGCGACGCCCTGAAGGCGATTCCCGGGGATCTGGAGATAGGTGGGAAAGTGTTCCCGGCGCGGACCGTCCGCCCGGAAAACGGGCGCGTGGACCTGGTGAAACAGGCCAGCCTCCGCCTGCCCTACCAGGTGGCGTACTTCATGATCTCCGTGCGGGCGGCGTCGGATACGACCGTGACGCTCGGGGCCGGAGCGGGCGGCTGGATGCAGTGGTGGCTGGACGGCCAGCCGGTGTTTGACACGCTCCGGGGCGGCGGGAACGGCGGCTCCAAGCGGATCAGCGGCACGGACCACGTGTTCGATCTCACGCTGAGCCCAGGCGAGCACGTGCTGGCCGTGGCGGTCATCCGGGGCGAGAGTTTTGATCCGGTCTTCGCGGTGACCAGTCCGGCGGAATGGGCGGCGCAGCCGTCGGCGTACAAGACCCTCATGGCAGCGGGCCGGAACCAGTACGAGTACGGGCACTGGTCACACGCCATCAACTACCCGGTGGCGCAGGGCCTGTTCCGGCGCGCGCTGGCAACGGCGGGGAGCGATGCGGAGAAGGCGGAAGCCGGCGTGGCGCTGGGCGAGGCGCGGCTGCTGGACTTCATCCGGGAGACGGACATGGGGTCCATCCGGGGGGACTTCGAGGCCGTCCTGG
>CAZUYI010000220.1:0-4977 GCA_964624095.1 uncultured Verrucomicrobiota bacterium
CTTCCAGAATCCGGCAGTTGCTCCGCGGCTGGCGCTTCGGTTCTTTCGATCCATTCATGCTGGCTCCTGTACGGGTGCGATGCCCGCGTTATGAAGCAATACGCTGCTTGACGCGCATGAGTAACAGTCAACATCCAACAGAGTTGCCGCACGCCCCTATCGCACCATGATCAGCGTACCGACATTGGGCGTGTCTACGGTTTCGAGCGTCACATCGTGGCCCGCGCCGCCCGTGTAGCTGACCCTGAACGTGTATCCCTGAAACAGCGGCCGGGACGTGTCGCCGAACACCAGGAGATCGCCTTCGTTCAGGATCGCGTTGCCAGCCCGCACGTTTTCAAACACACCGGCCGTCCCGGCAATCGTGCCGCCGACCTTGATGAGCGTAAACCGCTCGCCCCGCTTGGCAGCGAACCCATCGGCCAGCTCCACCTGGAGCTTGAACCCGGTGTTCAGGGTCAAGTCGCCGCCGAGCGTAATCAGGGCGTTCGTGCCGCCCGGTTGCAGCATGACGCTCAGCAGCGCGTTGGTGCCCGCATTGTTGAGCAGGGAGGAGGCGCTCACCGTTCCGCCCTGTATCTCCAGCACGTTGAGGTTGGTCCCTGAATATCCCACGTAGAGGGAGCCCTGGCTGACATCCCAGTGTCCGCCTTCCTTGACAAGGACCGTGCCCGACCCGTAGTTGCCAATATAGGCGTGGCTGCGGTTCGTCACGATGGTATTTGGGCCCACGATTTCCAGGTACCCGAATCGTCCGCTGGAGTAGCCCACAACAATCCCATACAGAGAAACACAGGCTCCGCTCTCGATACGCAGGAGGCCCCGATAAAGTCCGCCGCTTTTATTCCCCACCACCCCCCTCTGCCAGGTGACCACCGCGCCCTCGTCATACCAGCGCGTCTGCGGTCCGGTAAGGATCAGGTCGCCGCGGTCGTAGATGCCCACCCCGTAGCCCCAGGTGTGTAGGAACCCGTTGCTGACGGTCAGGACGGAATCCACGCAGAGGGCGGCCTGCGTCGGATTGTTGGCGGTCGAGAGGAGGGCGTATTCGTGCCCGTCGAGATTCCAGGTATAAGAATAGTTGGTGTTCGACACCCGCGCGCGGTAGTTGGTCATCGACTGGGTGAACCGCACGGCCAGCGTGGCATTGGAAAAATACGCGTAATCGTCCGGGGTGGACGGGACCACGCCCGTATTCCAGTTGAGCGGATCGCTGAAATCCCCGTCGCCGCCGATCCACTTGTTGGTCACCTCCGCCTGCGCTGCCAGCGTCAGCGCGAAAACCCCGAGCGCCGCCCACCGTTCAACTGCACGACGGTACATGGATACCTCCCGTTGACAAGCCCTGTACAACCGCACCGGCCGCGCTCACCACCCTCTCTGCCCTTCATCATAGTCCACCTCGCGAGTTCGGTCAAGGCTCGGCCCCGACCCTCACCGTGCGCGATCGCCCGCACGCGGGGGTTGCCCGCGCGGGGATGTCAGGACGACGGGCAGGGGGCGGGGCACATCCGCCGCGCCGTCCAATTCCACGTCGAGCGGATCATGGCCCGGCGCCTCGACCCGCAGGATGTAGCGGTACGTCCGTTCCTCCGGCCGGGCCGGGTCGTCGGTCGGCCGCCGCTCACGGGTCACGATCACGAGAGCCTGGTCGCTGCCCGGGCCGGGCGTCAGGCCGTCCCGATCCGTCACGGCCAGGTCGCGCGGGACGGCCGCCCCGTCCGGCTCCGCCGGACAGCGCAGCCATACGATGGCGCCCGGCACAGGCCGGCCGGCGGCATCCGACACGCGGACCGGCAGGCTGACGCACTCCAGGATGCCCGGATTGGTCACCACGTTCAGATCGCGGGCATGGCGGGTCACGCTGTACGTCCGGAGCCCGTCGAGGCCCCGGCGCGTGCGCGGCAGGGAGGGAGGACGCGCGGGTGGCCCGATCGTGCAATCGAGGAGCAGGGCGCCCACATGGTTGTTATGGAGCGCGATATTCCGGCGGTTTTCCTCGAAGACGCAGCGCGCGGCCCCGCCGTGGGTGAGCGCCGTGTCCAGGTGTCGGAACCGGCAATCCTCAAAGGAGATCCAGCGCACGGCATCGCCATGCTCGAAGGTCATGCCGCGCAGGACGCGCGGCTCGGCCCAGAGATCGTAATGCTCGAAGAACAGCCGGAACAGATCGCCGCTCCACCAGGACACGGTGGAATCCGCCATCTGGAAATTGACACCCGCGTGCGAGAGGACAATCGAGGTGGCGTATGCATGGGTTGCGTCCGGCGTGGCCGCCGTGAGCGTCGCGTGGAACATGAAGAGTTCGCCCAGCGGCATGACCGGTTTGAGCCGGCCCGGCCAGCCCTCGCTCCCGGGCAGGACCCGGACGGAAAACTGGTTCTTCGTCGCGCAGTCCATTTTGACCGCCGGCCGGATCTCCGGGCGGGCCGGGTCGCCGAGCATCAGCCGGTTCGACACCTCGAGCCGCCCGTCCCGCCGCTGCGGACTCGGGCGCGGCGCCGTCACCACCAGGTCGCCGCGCAGCACGAGGGTCTCGCGGGGGTGATCCGGGCGCCCGATCTGGAAACACGTGCCCCAGTCATTCGTCGCGCCAATCCACAGGGCGGTGTCAAGGGTATACGTGTCGGACGCCGCATCATAGGCGATGCGCTTCCATCCGTGGGCGCGGTCGGCCACCAGCACGTCATCGAGCGTCGCGGGGCGTTCCTCCGGGAAATCCGAGACGCAGATCCGGTTCGCGTCCGGCTCATACCGGATCGTGCCGGCAAAGAGCGGGCCGGCTCCCAGCGCCAGGCCGAGCAGCAGGCCACCCGCGCGGCGGCCGGGAATTGCACCCAGCCGCTCGAGCCCATGACGGGACGGCCCTGGGCGCAAGAGAAAAGGATTGGTCACGGTACAATTCCCTTTCGAGTATATCACCGCTAGCGCCTCACATCGCCTCGTGGGAGGCGCGGGCGCCGCAGGCGACCGCGACGACTCTTCCACCCGCTTCCCGCCTCGGCAACCTGACCGCCTATTGAAACGCCAGGGTACCGTATTGCTCGGCGTTTTCCCATGCCGTGATGCGGGCCCAGTACGTTTCCGGCACAGCGTTGAAGTCGCGGAAGCGCCGCACGAAGTTGGCGCGCCACTCGGCCCCGGCGCGCGGCGGCTCGACCTCCAGGTCCGCATAGGGAATCCGGGCTTCCGCTACCCACTCCCCGGCCCGCGCGCCGGCCGCCGCCTGCCACTGGGCCCGCCGCACGTCGTTTTCTCCCAAGCCCCAGGAACCGGACCCGGCATAATATTTCACGCCGCCGGCATTGACCGCAAACTGCCGTACTCGGTCGGCACCCGGGCTGAGGAAAATGACCACCGCATCGTCATACTGGCGCAGGACCTCGATCGGATTCTCGGCGGAGGCCGTGCGCTTGAGCGCGCTCACATCCGGATCGGCCATGCGCAAGCCGATATACAACGCCTCGTCGTCATAGGCCGCCTGCACCGCCATGTCCATCAGCGGATAGCCGAGCTGTAGGGTGGCGCTGCTGCCCAGCCACATGAAGCGGAAGCTGGGTTCCGCCCGGCACCAGGCGGATTCGTCCAGGTTGCCGTCCGGCGTCGGCGCGGACTCCGTCACGCGCGCCACGCGCAGCACGGGCCGCTCGGACGGGTTCCAGGCGCCCTCGGGCTCCGGCCGGCCCTCGAGCCGCGCGGAACGGGTCTGGGCCGGGACCAGCACCTGTTTCCACAGTTCCCAGAACCGCCAGTGGGTCAGCGCCGACCACGCCGCCGCATAGCGGGCTTCCGCCAGCAGGGCGTCCGCCGCCGCGCACGTCTCGCGCATGAATTCCCGCTCAGGCCGCGCCAGGGCCAGCGCCGTTTCGCGCGTTTCAAGCAAGCCGCGGACCTCCCCGATGATCCCGCGCATGTGGGCAAGGTCCGATTCCGACACCGGCGCGTTCGTCCAGCCCGCGATCCCGATCCCCGGCGCGCGCGCCCGGAAGGCCGCCAGACCGTATGGCCCCAGCGCCACCGGAACGACCGTCCGGCCGCCCACCGCGTGCGTTTCAACCGGCTGCCCGTCATGCGCCCGCTCGATGGACGCCGGCCCGCTCAATTCAATCTCGCCCCGCACCGGCCAGTAGCCCGGGTTGGCCGCGTAGAACCAGAAGTCCTCCCCCTTCCGCAGGGCTCGGATGGCCAGGTTATGCTTGAAATCCGCCGTGCCCAGCACCGGCTCGAACGGCTCCTTCGGCAGCGGCGTCAGCGCCCGGGCCACCGCGCGCACCTGCTGCTCGCGGCTGTTGATGATGTTGACGTCCGTGAACCCGAACAGCAGCACGTCCGGGTCGGCGCCGATCATCGCCTGGGTGAACGACTCGAGTGCGTAGTCCTCGGACGCCTGGCCGATGAACCGCGAGGCATGCGCCTTCATGGGCCACTCCTTGACGTCGCCCGGGCGGGTCGTGAGCTCGCGCCAGCAGGTGTTCAGCACGACCAGCCGGTTGGGCCCGTCGTAATACTCGAGCACCGTCGGATCCACGGCGTGCGCCCAGACGTCCGAGTTGCGCCCGGCGTGGGACGAGCCCACCGGGTACAGCACGCGGCCCAGCCAGATGCCCGGCTCGGCCCGAACCGCGGCCGGGTTGATCCCAAGCTGCCGCGCGTAGTTCCCGTAGGGGCCGGGTGCGTCGGTCAGCCAGTATCGAATCGGGCCGCGGGTCAGGTGCCAGGCGCAGTAGACGTTCAGGTCCGGCCGGAATCGCCGGAGCGTGTCGCGGGTTTTGACCAGGTACCCGCCCATGGCGCGCCCGCGCCACTCGATCCAGGCCTCCCGCATGGCGTCCGAGGTCAGGAACTGATGGCGCAGCCGGAACCGGGCCGGGTCGGTCGGCTCGCCCGGCGTTCGGATGCCGGTGTCCTGCTCGAACCGGGCAATGGTGGCGTCCGAGTAATCGTAGTCGAACGGCGCGCGCGCCGGCGAGTTGGGCC
>CAZUYI010000221.1:0-1827 GCA_964624095.1 uncultured Verrucomicrobiota bacterium
CATCACCCCCCACAGCCCGTCCGCCAGCCGGTACACCGCCGGGTCGGCCTTGAGGTCCGCGTCAAAGTCCCCCGGCACCGGCATGCAGCCCGGCCCGCCGAAGGTCGCCGACGCCCGCGCGTAGCCGCTCCCCGACAGCAGGATCGTCCACGTCCCGCCCGCCCGCTGGTACACCGCCGGATCCGAAACCCGGTCCCCATCATAATCCGAGGGGATCCCCGACCAGCCCGGCCCGCCCAGCAGCCCGTTGAACTCCACCGGCGCGCCCCCCGCCCCGGACAGCCCGACCTTCCAGGCGCCCGACTCCTCCCGGTATACGCCGACATCACTCTCGCAGTCCCCGTCGTAATCGCCCGGCGCCGCCGACCAGCCCGGCCCGCCCAGAATCACATCGTCCGTTCCCGCCCCATAGCTCCGCGAACGCAGCACCCGCCAACGGCCATCCGACTCCCGGTACGCCGCCGGATCGGCCAGTCCGTCCTCTCGCAGTCCCCGTCGTAATCGCCCGGCGCCGCCGACCAGCCCGGCCCGCCCGGAGCGGTCCCCAACGACCGGCGCGCGTAGCCCGACGCCGACCACTGCAGCGTCCACGTCCCCGTCCGCTGATCGTAGACTCCCGGGTCCGCCACGCCGTCCCCGTCATAATCGAAACCGGTCAAGCCAACGATCTGCGAGGGCGCCGCGCGCACGCGTACGTCCCGCGTCTCCTCCGGCGCCGACTCCCAGTTCGCGTTCCCCGCCTGCCGCGCCGACACGACCACCGTGCCCGGCCCCGTGAACGTCACGTCCGCGCCGCCCGCCAAGACCCCGGGCCCCGACCGCACCGCGTACGTCACGGGCAAACCCGACGATGCCGACGCCGCCAGCGTCACGCGCCCGGTCTCCACCTGGTCGGGTATCGGCGGAAACTCGATCGTTTGTATTCCCTTCGCCACCTCCAGCGTACCCGTCGCCGCCCCATCGTACCGCCGGTCCGTCACCCGCCCCACCACCGTGTACCGACCCGCTCCCACCGGCACCACCGTCCGCCCGTTGTACGTCAACTCGATCGGCAACCCCGCCGGCAGCGACGCGGCGGATGCCGCGCGCGGCGTGCCGTCATACGCCTGACTCAAATCGCCCAGAAACACCTGCGCCGCCGCCTGGCTCACCGAAAACGTCTGCGCCGTCGTTGCCGCTGGATGCCAGTTCCCGTCGCCCGGCTGGCTCGCCGTCAGCGTCACGGATCCCGGCCCCGTGAACTCGAGGCGAGCCCCGTCATACAACGCCGGCCCCGAGACGACCCGGTAGTGTACCGGCAGGCCCGAGTCCGCCTGCGCCCCGGGCGCCGGCCGACTCGTCGCAATCTGGTCCGGCATCGCCGGCCAGGTCAAGCGCTGCCCGGCCTTCACGGCCGTCACCGTGCACGACACCGCCTGCGGCATGTAGTGGGCGTCCCCGGCCTTCTCGACCAATACCACGATCGTCCCGTACCCGGCCGTCACCCAGAGGGCATCGCCCCCCACCAGCTGCCCGGGCCCGGATGCCACCGCCCACGTCAACGCCCCGCTCCCCGACCCGCCCGTCACCGTCAGCGCGTTTGTCGTGTTGTACGACCACGGTCCCGATGCCCCAACCACCAGCGGCGCCTGCGCCGCCCGGCCCACGTAACACGCCTGCGTCACCGGCGCCGCCGCCGCCCAGAGCGCGTCCCCGTCTTGCGACGCCTCCACCGCCACCGTCCCCGCCCCGCTGAACGTCAGCGTCGCTCCCTCCACCGAGCCCGGCCCCGATACCACCCGGAACGACACCGGCTGCCCCGAGGTTGCAGCGGCGCTCAGCGCCACG
>CAZUYI010000221.1:1837-4972 GCA_964624095.1 uncultured Verrucomicrobiota bacterium
CGCTCGCCGAGGCCGCCTGGTCCGGTATCGGGTCAAACGCAATCTGCTGCCCCCGCTTCACCGCACGGCCGTGCACCGGCCCGCTCCACTCGCCCGTCCCGTACGCGTTCGCCCCGCGCACCCAGTACCAGTAATCCGTCAGGAGATCCACCGTCGTGTCGCTCCAGCCCGCGCCGTTCGTCGCGCCCACCGCGCTCGCCGGACCCTCCGGCGTTTCGGCCCGCAAGACCTCGTACCACCCGGCGCCCGGCGCCGCGTTCCATGCCAGCTCCACCTGCCACCACGACGCCGTGCTCGCCACCAGGCCCTCCGGCGCCGGCGGCGGCGTGCCACCCGCGTTCGCCGCGCCATCTCCCTCGCTGTATGCGCCTTCGCCCAGTTCCGAGTCCCAGGCCTTGACCCAATAATAGTATGTCTGGCCGGCTGACGCCGCCGTATCCACGCAGGTCGTGGCCGTGGTCTCGGTCACCCATTCCGCCGTCAGCGGGTCATTCTCCAGGCTCCGGTACAGCCGGTAGGCCGTGATCGGCGGTGTCATGCCCGGAATGGGCAACCAGTTCACGCGCACGGCATCGGCCGGATCCCCTTTGCTGGCCGTCACGCCCGATGGCGGTTCCGGCGGCGTCTGCCAACGTAAACACAGCGCGGCGTCCCCCTGCAGGTTATGCGAGAATTGCAGCCAGCGCGGTGACCCGTAGGATTGCGAATTGGGCGCGCAATCGAGCTTGTGCATGGCAAAGGCCCAGCCGATGCCCACGCCGTTGGTCTGAAACAAACGCCGCGTGAAACGGTCGAAATAATAGGGGCTGCTGCTGCTCCATCCATAGGCGGCGCTGCCGATGCACGCCAGCGCGCCGCCGTTTGGATTGCGCAGAAAGGCTTCGCTGATATTGGGCTCGGCGGATTGGAACGCGCCGAAATAACAGGACGAGGCCGTGATAAGGACACTCAGGTTAGTCACCTCGGCGGCATGGGCGCTGCCAAAATTCACATAATTCATGCTCCACGAGCCGGCACTGCCATGGGTAAACATGTAGGTGTAGTACCAATGCCGGGAACTCAAGATCGGCACCAGGTTCGTCGCCGAGAAGGGGAGACTGCCGGGCGTCGTCGGATCCCAGGACGACAGCGTATCGAACATGTAATGGGTGATCCGGGGCGCCCAGAACGGCTGAATGGCATCGCGGTACTCACGCCGGACAAAGACCTCCGCGTCGGATACGGACGGATGCGCCGGGTCACGGAACCCCGGGTAACCGTCCGCGGTCACGTCGTCAGGTGGCCGAGCATCGCCCGTGTAGTACGTGTCCGCAAACAAGCGCTTGCCCATCAAGAGCATGTTCACATTGTCCTGCCAGGGCACGTCCGTTTCATAGGCAATCAGCTTGGCGAGGTAATCGGCTGCCTGCTCGACGGTCCGCACGGTAAGCCGGCCCACGATCACCTCCCACCCCATGTCGACCCCGTCTTCCACCTCGCCCCAGCGTCCGTCGCCGTCGTCGTTCCATGAGCCGTCAAGAGCCGAGTAGTAAAGATCCGTCGGCACGTAGTTGGTGTCTGAGCCCGCGATGATGATGCAAGAGCGGGCAGGCACCACGGTGTCGTCACCTGCCAGCGTCACGTAGAGGAGGCCATGCTCGACGTAATAGTTGCTGATGCAGGCCCGGATCTTCATCGGGTTGTCCGAGCCCGGGTAGGAGGCAGTGATCGCCTCACGGGACAGCACCCGGCTCCGCAGTCCCGGGAACCGTTCCCGGTGTTCCGCCAGCGCCTGCAGCGTGTTGGTCCACGCCTCGGGTGCGATGATCAGGTAGTCCACCGGATCGTCCGGGACCGGGTCTTCTACGCCCGCGATGGTCCGCTCCGGCCGCGCCCCATCCGTCAGCGCCGGCCCCGCCCCGGCCAATCCCGGATTGACTGTTACGCTGCGGATCGCGTCCTCGACCGCTGCCGCATGACGCCGGGGGGCCCTCAGCGGCTCAGCCGGCTTATCATAGCTCACGGTCACGGTCAGGCGCTCGGCCAGGTACAGCGCCCCAAACGCCGGCTCGTACCGCAGCGGGTTCAGCCGGATGCCAACCAGGGTGTGCCCGCGCATCGTACACGCGCCGGCGTATGCCCCCTGCGCCGCCGGCGTTCGCGCCGTGGACGCATAGGCCGCCGGATCGGCCGGCACGAAGGCGTTTGCCGGCCCGCTGAGCGGCTGCGGCGGCTGCGCGGGCGCCACCAGCAGGCCGCTCCGCAGCAGCGTTTCCGCTCCTCGCACGGTCACCCCCGTCACCGTCGCACCGGACGGCACGCGCACCGTGGCGAACACACTCGGGATGTCCGGCGTGCCCGGCGCGTGTTCGGGGTCCGCCCCGCCCTCGAGCCGCACGCGCGCGCCGTGCACGGTCTCCTCGTACGTCACCTGCCCGGGCTGGAACTCGAAGGTCAGCGTGAGGTCCTCCGCATCGGCCGCGATGGTCCAGAGCCACGCCATGACCGCCCATCCGTACGCCTTGCAGAATGGATGTTTCATGTCCGCCGTTCCCTTGAGGCTTCAAACCAGCCCTGTATCGGACAGCCTGTCTGCTGATGTCCCGTTGCGTTCCGCTCCCCGCCGCCACGCCTACGCGGCGCAGCCTGCGTTCAATTTCATTTCACGAATTCCAAAAAAATAATATGCCCAATAAAGCATGACCTGTCAAGACAATAAAGCGGCCCCACGATAAGCCGCATAACGAAAAGTTAGAGCGCCATCTTGCAATCAGCCGGTGGTGGGCCTTTCGACCGCGTCGCGGTCGAACGGCTCTTGCTGAATTCCTTGTGGCGCGACGGATGCCCGCGGATCATGGGCCTCGAATATCACCATGGTCCCATGGACCCGGCGTCCCCGCCCGGCGGCGCTGTCGAGGGGGTGGCTCCCGGGCCGGAGGACGGCGTGCCCGTGTGTGGCGGCGGCGCCGGCCTTACCGTCAGCGTCGCGGTAACGCTCGTCACGCTCCCCACGCTGTTCCGGATCCGGCACGCATAGGCGCCCGGATGAGCCGACGTCACCGAGACGATCGAGTGCGTCGCGCCGGTGCCGTCCGGCACGGCCTGCCAGACGCCGTTGGAAGCGTCCTGCCGGACCCAGGCATAGTGCAGCGGGAC
>CAZUYI010000222.1:0-4963 GCA_964624095.1 uncultured Verrucomicrobiota bacterium
AATTAGCGGCGCGCCGAACCGGGGCGCCGGAGTTCCAGGATGACGGTGTCCGGGTCCGAGGGGACCCCGGCGGGCTTCGCGTCGAGCCCCAGCGTGCGTAACCGGGTTTCCAGGTCAACGGGCGCGACCACGGCAAACACGCGCCCGGTGCTCTGCTCTAGCAACGCCTGCAGCTCTGCAGTGGAGTCGATGAGGCCGGGGCGGTCCGGCTCCATCGCGATGCCGTAGGAGAGTTCGTCCTCTTCCTGGAACGGGCGATAGAGGCGCTCCATGTAAAACGCCAGGGCGGGCCGGTACGCCCAGAACACGACCACCTGGTCCTCGGGCTTCAAGGCGGCGGCCAGGTGGCGGAAGACCTGCGAGGAATTGTTACGGAGCAGGGCGTTGAAGTCCTTGCCGGCCAGCGGGGTGAGCATCAGCGCCACGCTCAGCAGCAGGCCGGATTGCCAGAGGATCAGCCCGTCCGGCCGGCGCCACCGCCCGGTGCCCAGGGCCCAGCCGGCGGCCCCGGCGGCCGGGAGCAGGCTGATCCAGCTCCGGCCGGCAATGGGGAAGATCCGGCCGGGCAGCCACTGGAACCAGGCTGCGGCCCACAGGCCCAGGATTGCCGCCGTGGCCAGCGGGAACGCGGCGGCGCCAAGCCGCCACAGGAACGCGTCGCGGCGGCTGCCGTCGGGCGGCACGGCAATGCCCCAGCGCCCGAGGAGCAGGCCGAGCGGCGGCAGGGCGGGCAGAATGTAGGACATTAATTTGCCCGTGCCGGCGGAAAAAAAGCCGAGCACGACGGTGCCCCACACTAGCGCGTAGCGGGTCAGGACGTCGGTGCGCCACCCTTTCCGCAGAACCATCTGCCGCGCGGCGCGCGCGGCAAACAGCGTCCAGGGCAGGGCGAGCAGGGGCAGGATCGCCAGGTAGTACCAGGCGGGTTCCGGGTGCAGTTGCTTGGCGCGCGTACCCAGGAAGCGGCCCAGGTGCTCTTCGAACACGAAGTAGAACAAGAACCCCGGGTTGTGCCGCTCGACAAGCAGCAACACGGGGGCCAGGACAACCAGGAACAGCCCGGCCGCCGCCAGGGTCCAGCGGGAACACAGCGCCTTGACGCGCCGCTCCCACGCCAGCCAGAACACCAGGATCATGCCCGGCAGTACCGCGGCCACGGCGCCTTTCGTGAGCACGCCGAGGGCCGCCGCCAGGGCCGCGCCAAGGATCAGGCGCCCGCGCGGGGCGGCGCCCGGCTCCGGGCCATACCCGTGGAACAGCAGGCTGCACGTCAGCCCGAACCATACGATCAGGTACGCGTCCGTGAGCAGCAGGCCTGTGCCGGCCACGACCCCGAGCATGCCGGCCATGACTCCCGCGGCAAGCCTGCCCTGTTCCGGCGTCCAGTGCCGCCGGGCAAGGGTCCAAAACACGGCGAACAGGGCCAGACTGTTCAGCAGCAGGGGCAGGCGTGCCACCCAGTCGCGGGCTCCCAGGAGGCGGATGGGCAGTGCGGACAGCCAATACGTCAGGGGCGGTTTTTCGTAGTAGCGATACCCCAGCAGGCGGAACTCGAGCCAGTGGCCGCCGGCCGCCATCTCGCGCGCAATTTCCCCGTAGCGGCCTTCGTCCCGGCGGTCGAAGCCGCGGTAGAACAGGATCAGCAGCATGGCGGCGGCCAGGCCGAGGCCGGCCGCCGCCAGGATGCGCCGCGAGCAAGCAGGCTCGGCCGGAACGAGGGTCGGTTCGGTTGGGCGGCCAGGTACGGACATGCGCGTCTCCCGCCAGGCGTCGGCGCCGCGCGAACGGAGGTCGTCCCGCACCGACGCCGGCAACCTTATGGAGCGGCTGCGGAAAGTCAACCGAAATGCAACGGGACAGGCATCCTTCGTATAGAGGGGTGCGCCGGCTTTGGGCTGTAGGCTTTGGGCTTGTGATGTCCATGGCGTATCCGATACAGTAGTCAAACGCCGGAGGCCTTCAAGGCGTTCCCGGGAACGTATGCCCGAACCACCATCCAAACCGGCTGTTCTGCTGCCCGTCGGCATCCTGGCGATCTGCGTGCTGGTCTCGTTCGCGGGGTTGCTGGATCATGACCTGTGGACGCCCGACGAGCACCGCGAAGCCGCCCTGACCCTCGGCATGGCGCGCTCGGGGAACTGGGTGGTCCCGGCGCTGGCCGGCGAGCCGTTCGTCGAGAAACCCCCGCTTTATTATTGGGGCGGCGCCCTGTTCCTCCATGTACTGGGGCCTGCCGTAGGCCCGATCGGCGCCCTGCGCCTGAGTTCCGCCTTCTGGGGGCTGTCCGCCCTGGTGGCCACCGGACTGCTCGCGCGCCGGCTGTTCGGCCGGGGCACGGCCCGGCTGGCGGCGGCCGTGCTGGCCACGATGCCGGGGTTCCTGTATGTGACGCATCGCCTGCTGGTGGACAACGCGCTCATGGCCTTTACGGCGGCGGCGCTGTGGGCGGCGGCCGAAGCGTATGTCGGGCGGCGCTGGGCGTGGCTGCCGCTGGCGGGCGTGTTCGCGGCCGGCGCGTTTCTGTGCAAGGGCGCCATCGGGCCGATCATCGTGGCCCTGGGCGCGTGCGGCCTTCTCTGGGCTCAGCCGCCGTCCGGCGACCCGGCGCCCTGGCGACGCCCGCCGGTATGGCTTGGGCACGGCCTGGCCGTCTGCTGTTTCGTGGGGCTGGCGGGAGCCTGGATGCTGCTCTTCTGGCGCGAGGTCGGGCCGGACGGGTGGCGCGAGTGGTTCTGGCAAAACCATTTCGGGCGCCTGCTGGGCCGGGCGGAGCGACTGGGGCACCGGGAGGGGCCGGCCTATTATCTGGCGGCGCTGCCGGTGTATATCCTGCCGTGGCTGGCCCCCGTCGGCCTCTGGTTCGCGCGCGCCTGGCGTCGGCGCGGCGCCCGCGAGCCGGCTGACGGACTCCTCATTGCCTGGGCGCTGGGCGGGCTGCTGCTGCTCTCGCTCAGCGTCACCAAGCGGGACATCTACCTGGCCGTCCTGCTGCCCGCGGTGGCCTTGATGGCCGCCGATGGGGTGCGGCGGGCGCTGGACGAGCCCGGCGCCCCTGCGGCCCGGCTCGTGCGCGGCAGCCTGGCGGTATGGACCGGCGTGGGCCTGGCGGGCTTGGCCGTGCTTGCGGCGGCTCCGCTGGCCGGGCCGCGCGTGCGGGAATGGGTGGGCGGGTGGGGGCCCGGCCAGGCGGCGGCGGCCCTGGCGTTCGGGTGGGGCCTGCTGAGCCTGTGGCGCCGGGCCTGGCCGTGGCCGGCGCGGGCCATCGGCGTCATGGCGCTGACCGGCCTGGTGGTACTCGGCGTACTGATGCCGCGCGTGGACCGCGTAAAGAGTTACGCGCCGGTATTCCTCGACCTGGGCGCGCGGCTCCAGGCGGCGCCCTCGGCCCGCGTGGCCGGGTGGGCTCTGGACGAAACGAGCCGGGGCGGTTTTTATTTCTATTGCGGCTTGGCCTTCCCGCGCCTATCCGCTATAAGCGAGGTGCGCCGCGTGCTCGAGGGGCGCCATCCCGCGTATAACGGGGTCCTGGCGTTTTCGAAGGAGCCGCCGGGCGCGCATCCTGCGGATGTCCTGCCGGAGGGTGTCATCGTGCGCGCCGAGGGCCGCATGGGGGGAAGCCGGGTCCTCCGCTGGCTGGAAGCCCCGCTGCCGCGCGGGGCCGGCCGCTGACGGAGCACGGGCGCCGTCCGGCGCAGACTGTGGAGGTGCCTATGCGCAACGAGTGGCTGCCGTTTTCAAAGCCGTCCATTGACGAGGCCGACATCCAGGCCGTGGCCGAGGTGCTGCGGTCCGGCTGGATCACCACCGGCGCGCAGGCAACCCGGTTTGAGGCCGAGTTTGCGGCCTATGTCGGGGCCGCCGGCGCGGTCGCCATCGCGTCGGCGACGGGCGGCCTGCACGTGGCGCTGAAGGCGCTCAAGATCGGGCCGGGCGACGACGTGGTCACGCCGTCCATGACCTGGGTTTCGACCGTCAATCTGATCGTCCTGGCGGGCGCCCGGCCGGTCTTCGCGGATGTAGACCGCGACACCCTCATGGCCGGGCCCGAGCACCTGGCCGCCGCCTTCACCGACCGTACCCGGCTGGTCATCCCGGTCCATTTCGCGGGGGCTTCCGCCGACCTGGATCCGATCCGGGCGGCTGCCTCCGCCCGCGGCATCGAGGTCCTCGAAGACGCGGCGCACGCCGTGGGAACCGAGTACCGGGGCCGTCGAATCGGCGCGCGGGGCACGGCGATCTTTTCGTTCCACCCCATCAAGAACATCACGACCGGCGAGGGGGGCATGCTGTGCACGGATTCGGCGCCGCTGCGGGATACCGTGCGCCGGCTCAAGTTCCACGGCCTGGGCGCGGATGCGTTTGACCGAAACCAGCAGGGACGTTCGCCGCAGGCGGAGGTCCTCGAGCCGGGCTACAAGTACAACCTGACCGATATGGCCGCCGCCCTGGGCATCCGGCAGTTGGCGCGGCTCGACGCGTTCATCGCGCGCCGCGCGGCCCTGGCCGCCTATTACCGGGAACGGCTGGCCGGCGTGCCCGAGGTCATGCCGCTTCGGGATCCGCCGTATCCCATGCGACACGCGTGGCACCTGTTTGTCGCACGGCTCGACACGGACCGGGTCGGCATGAGCCGCGACGCGTTCCTCGAGGCGCTCAAGGCGCGCCGCATCGGCGCCGGCCTCCATTTCCGGGCCGTTCACCTCCAGCGGTATTACCGCGAGACAATGGGCGCCTGGCGGGGCCGGCTGCCGAACACGGAATGGAACTCCGACCGGATCGTCTCGTTGCCGCTGTTTCCCGATATGCGCCCGGAGGACGTGGACGACGTGGTGGCGGCCATCAAGGACATCGTGCGGCGCCCGTAGCCGCGCCCGGCCCTGTGCCGCCCGGAAGCCCCGCACCATTACCCGCCATGAATACCGCCCCAACGTGTTCGATCGTGATCCCGGTGTTCAACGAGGAA
>CAZUYI010000223.1:0-4576 GCA_964624095.1 uncultured Verrucomicrobiota bacterium
GCCAGGTTCAGCGAGGGCAGCCCGCCGTCCAGGCGCTCCGGCCAGGTCAGGGCATACTGGATGGCGAAGCGCATGTCCGCCCGGCTGAGCTGGGCCAGGATAGAGCCGTCGCAGAACTCGACCATCGAGTGGACCAGGCTCTCGGGGTGGATCAGCACCTCGATGCGCTCGAACGGCATGCCGAACAGCCAGTGGGCCTCGATGATCTCGAGGCCCTTGTTCATCATGGTGGCGGAATCCACCGTCACCTTGCGGCCCATGGACCAGCGCGGATGGTTCAGCGCCTGCGCGGCCGTCACGGACTCCAGCGCGCGCCGGGTCGCGCTCCGGAACGGGCCGCCCGAGGCCGTCAGGATCAGCCGGCGCGCCTCGTGGCCGGCCCGGGCCTCGAGGCACTGGAAAATCGCGCTGTGCTCGCTGTCCACGGGCAGCAGCCGCGCCCCGCCGGCCCGGCAGGCCTTCAGCACCGCGCCGCCGGCGGCCACCAGCACTTCCTTGGTGGCCAGCGCCACCGTTGCGCCGCGCCGCAGCGCCGCCAGCACGGGCGGCAGCCCCGCCATGCCCACGACCGCCACCAGCACCAGGTCCGCCTCGGGCCGGGCGGCCAGCGCCTCGAGCCCGTCCGCGCCGGCCAGTACCCGGCAGCCGCGCGGCGCCTGCGCGGCGGCGCGCCGGGCCGCCCGCGGGTCCGACACGGCCACGCGCGGCACGTGGAACCGGCGCGCCTGCTCCAGCAGGCGCCGTCCCCGGCGCTGGGCCGCCAGGCCGACCACGCGGAACCGGTCCGGGAAGGCCGCCACGACGCGCAGCGCGCTTTCGCCGATCGAGCCGGTGCTGCCGAGGATGGCGAGGCGTGTGACGGGCGCGCTCATGGCGGGGCCAGCAGGATGTTCGCGTAGATGTACAGGGCCGGGGCGGCGAAGAGCAGGCTGTCCAGGATGTCCAGCGCCCCGCCCATCCCGGGCACCAGGCGCCCGGCGTCCTTGCGGCCCGCGGCGCGCTTGAGCATGGACTCGGCCAGGTCGCCGACGGTGCCCATGACCGGCAGCAGCACGCCCAGGATGAACGCGTCGTACAGCGTCATCGTCAGGACGCCGAACCGGCCGCCGGTCAGCCCGTAGGCCGCCAGGCTGACCAGCAGGCCGGCCAGGACGCCGCCCAGAAAGCCTTCCCAGGTTTTATTGGGGGAGATGCGCGGGATCAGCTTGTGCCGGCCGAACCGGACGCCGACGGCGAAGGCGCCGATATCGGTGACCTTGACCACGGCCATGAGGTAAAAGACCAGCCGGCGCCCGGTGGATCCGAGAGTCATGAGCGGCGTGGGCGTATCCCAGGCGAAGAGCAGCTTGGTGAAATAGTTCAGGAGGAAGGGCACGTACATGATGCCGAAAAGCGTGCAGGCCATGGTGGCGAACGGCTGCTCGTTGTGTTTCTGCGGGAATTGGCGGGTCAGCACGGCGATCAGCACGGCGTAGAGCAGGATCAGCTCGTGGGTGGCGGCCAGGCCGGGTGTTTCGAGGACATAGGAGAACCAGGTGCCGGCAATCAGCAGCAGGCAGGATGCCCCGCCCATGATCCTGAAGCTCGGAATGGACAGGGCATCCAGCAGCCGGTAGAACTCCATGATCGCCACCACGGCGATGGCGCACAGGAGGGCCGCCACGGTGATCGAGGGCGCCGCCATGGCCGCCGCGACGGCGGCGGCCGCCAGGCATGGGCCGCTGATCAGGCGCTGGGTAAGGGGCTTCATGGCGGGGCAATCAGTCCGGGCGCATGCATCAGGACGGCGGGTCGTCGCCGGCCGCGCCGAAGCGCCGCCGGCGTCGGGCGAAATCCGCCAGCGCCTGCGCGAACGCCGCCTCGCGGAAGTCGGGCCAGAGCGTGTCGGTGATGTACCATTCGGTGTATGAGGTCTGCCACAGCAGGAAGTTGCTCAGCCGCCGCTCGCCGCTGGTGCGGATCAGCAGGTCGGGATCGGGCACGTCGGGCGCGAACAGGTGCGCGGCCACAACGGACTCCGTGATGGAGTCCGGGTCCAACTCGCCCGCCCGCACGCGCCGGGCGATGGCCCGGACGGCCTGCGTGAGCTCGTCGCGCCCGCCGTAGCTCAGGGCCAGGATCAAGTGCCGTTCCGTGTACCCGGCCGTGGCCTCGGCCACCCGCTCGAGCGTCCGGCGCACGCCGGCTGGCAGGTCGGTCAGCCTCCCGATGGCCCGCAGCCGGATCCGCTCCCGGTGCAGGTCCGGCTCGCGCGCCTCGAGGAAATGCGCCAGGAGGCGCATGAGCCCGCCCACCTCGGCGCTCGGCCGGGTCCAGTTCTCGGTGCTGAACGCGTAGAGGGTCAGGTAGCGGACGCCGGCCTGCTTGCAGGCGCGCAGGACGACCTCCACGGAACGCGCCCCTTCCTCGTGCCCCTTGAGGCGCGGCCAGCCGCGCGCGCGCGCCCAGCGGCCGTTGCCGTCCATGATGATCGCCACGTGCCGCGGGACGGGCGGGGGCTCGGCGGTATGCGTGGGGGAGGGCATGGGATCGGGCTTCACGCCGCGGCCGCCACGGCCGTGCGCACCGCCTCGGCGACGGCGCCCAGCATGGCGTCGGTCAGTTCCGGGTAAATGGGAAGCGCCAGCACCTCGCGCGCCGCCTGCTCGCTTTCCGGAAACTCGCCGGGCCGGTAGCCCAGGGACGCGAAGCAGGGCTGCTGGTGGAGCGGCAACGGGTAGTAGATCTCGCAGCCGATGCCGGCCTGGCGCAGCGCCTCGCGCACGCGGTCCCGGTTCGGCACGCGGATCACGTACTGGTTGTAAATGTGAAGCCGGGCCGCGCCCCCGGCGGGCGGAGCATGGACGACCCGGGGCGTGCGGACCGGCGTGCCCTCGAACGCCCGGTCGTAAAAGGCGGCGTGGGCCCGCCGGGCGGCATGCCAGCCGTCAAGGTGCCGCAGCTTGACGTCGAGCACGGCGGCCTGGAGGGCGTCCAGGCGGAAATTGCCGCTCAGCCGGTCGTGGCGGTATTTTTCCACCGAGCCGTGCACGCGCAGGGCGCGCAGGGAGGCATCGAGCCCGGCGTCGCGCGTGACGGCCATGCCGCCGTCGCCGAACCCGCCGAGGTTCTTGGACGGAAAGAAACTGAAGCAGCCGATGTCGCCCATGGCGCCCGCCTTGCGGATCCCCGCCCGGCAGGGGTACTCGGCGCCGAGCGCCTGGGCCGCGTCTTCCACCACGCGCAGCCCGTGCGCCTGCGCCAGGTCGAGCAGCGGATCCATCGCGGCGCACTGGCCGAACAGGTGCACCGGCATCAGGACCTTGATCGGCCCGCCGCGCCAGCCGGCCCGGCGGGGCGGCCGCTCGAGCACCTGGCGCACGGACGCCGGGTCCAGGGTATAGCTTCCGGGCTCGATATCGGCGAACAGGGGAACGGCCCCCAGCCGGGCAATCGAGCCGGCCGAGGCGAAGAAGGTGAACGGAGAGGTGATCACCGCGTCGCCGGGCCCTACGCCCAGCGCCATGAGCGCGGCCAGCAGCGCATCCGTGCCGGACGACAGGCCGACCGCGTGGCTCACGCCGCAGTAGGCGGCGGCATGGGCCTCGAAGGCTTCGACCTGGGGCCCCAGGATGAATTGCTGGGCGTCGCAGACGGCGTCCATCGCCGCGCGGATGGCATCGCGCAGCGGCGCGTACTGCGCCTTGAGATCGAGAAATGGAACCTTCACGGAAGCCCTTTTCGGGTTGTCAGTCAATACCACAGTATGAAAAGATGCCCCGCCGGAAGCAAGCCGATTCCACGTGCCGGCACGACGCCCGGAAAAAGAGGAGGCCCGCCCCATGCAGCAGCCGGTTCCCATCGAGCATGCACTCGGCCGGAAATATCCTGAGCCGGTGGCCCTGGTGACCACCCGCGGCGCCGACGGGCAGCCGAACGTCATGGCCGTCGGCTGGATCATGCTGGTTTCCGACGAGCCCTGGATGTTCGCCCTGGGCATTGATGCCGAGGCCTATACCCTCGCCCTGATCCGCGAAACCCGGGAGTTCGTCGTGGCGTTCCCGGACGAAGGCATGGGGCCGGCCGTCCTGCACGCCGGCCGCTGCCACGGGCGGGGCCGCGACAAGCTGGCGGAAGCCGGCCTCGCCACCCAGCCGGCCGCCCGCGTCCGGGCGCCGTTGCTGGCGGAGGCCGTGGCCAACTTCGAGTGCGAACTGGAGACGATCTGCCAGCCCGGAAACTGTCCGCTCGTCGTCGGGCGCGTCGTGGCGGCCCACGCGCACACCGACCCGCGCCGCGTCCGCGTGTGCGTCGTCGGGCCCGGCCATGCCCTGGCCGGAGTGCGCCCGGTCACCGGCCCGGCGCTTGCTGGCAGCGCCTGACGTCGTTCAGGTAGGCCAACAGGCCTTCGGCCAACCCCTTGACGACCGACTCCCGGTAGCCGGTCTGCGAGAGCCGGGAGGCCTCGGTCGGGTTCGAGAAGAATCCGCATTCCACCAGGGCCGAGGGGCAGGCGACGTTGCGGATGACGTAAAAGCGGGAACGCCGCACGCCCCGGTCTTCCGCGCGGGTATGCTTGAGCAGGTGTTTCTGGAGC
>CAZUYI010000223.1:4586-4943 GCA_964624095.1 uncultured Verrucomicrobiota bacterium
GCGCGAGGCCCAGGAGGAGATTGGCCCCGTTGTACCGGTTGCCCGGATACGCGGTCCGGTCGCGCGCGCTGACGGACGAGCTGGCCGTGATCGGGTAGCCGCTGGGCGGCAGGATGTGCGTTTCGATGCCGCGCGAGCCCGAGTTGCCGGCGGCGTTCAGGTGAATGCTCACGAACAGGTCCGCGCCCCAGAGGCTGGCCATCCGGCAGCGGTCCTCCAGGTCGAGCGTCCGGTCGGCCGTCCGCGTAAGCCGGGCATCCACGTGGTATTTCCGCAGCAGGGCCTGGACGCGCCGCGCCAGCTCGAGGGTCACGGTCTTCTCGTACAGGCCGAGCCGCGCGTTCGAGGCGCCGCCGT
>CAZUYI010000224.1:0-4143 GCA_964624095.1 uncultured Verrucomicrobiota bacterium
TACCTGTGGGGGGGCGACCGCATTCCCCGCCGCTACAACCGCACGGCGCCGCCCGGCATCTACGCCGAGTCCTGGGAGATCACCGACCGCGCCGAAGGTATCAACGTTGTGGTCAACGGCTCGCTGGCCGGAAAGGACATCCACGAGCTGACCCAGCTCTACGGGGCCGAACTGCTGGGGCGCCCGCTGGACCGGTTCCCGCTGCTGATCAAGCTTATTGACGCGCGCGAGCCGCTGAGCGTGCAGGTGCATCCGGACGAAGCGGGGGCCAAGGCCGTGGGCGGCGAACCCAAGGCGGAGCTATGGTACGTGATTGACGCGGACCCCGGCGCCGAGCTGTACGCCGGGTTCCGGGCCGGCGTGGACGCCGAACGGTTCAAGGCGGCCGTGGCGGCGGGGCAGGTGGACGAGCTGCTCGAGCGGGTGCCCGTCCAGCCCGGCGACACGATTTACATCCCCGGCGGCTGCGTACACACCATCGGTGCCGGCTGCCTGATCCTCGAAGTCCAGCAGAACTCCGACACCACGTTCCGCGTGTTCGACTGGAACCGGGTGGGCCCGGACGGCAAGCCGCGCACGCTCCATGTGGCCCAGGCCCTGCAGGTCATCGCCTGGCAGGAGCGGGCCGTGGTGCACCCGGCCGCTGCCGAGCGGGCGGCCGCCCCGACCCCGAAGGGCAACCTGATCGTCGAGCGGCTCCGCACGCGCCACTTCCGGTTCGAGGAAATCCGGTTGGCGGGCATCCTGGACTGCCCGCTCGACGCCGGCAGCTTTCATGCCCTGTTTCTCGATGCCGGCCGGATACGGATCAAGTCCGGCTCCATCCTGATAGACGTTGCGCCGGGCACCACGCTCCTGGCGCCGGCGTGCCTGTCGTCATACGAGCTGGCCAACCTGAATGCCGCCGGCGCCAGCCGCATCCTGCGGATCAGCCTGCCCTGAAGCCCGGCCGGGCCGGTCAGGTGACGGCTTCGAGGTTCCAGACGAACCCCTTGACACCCTCGCGTTTGAGGCGTCGCCGCAGCTCACCCACGCAGGTCATCAGGCGGGACGCGTCCTCGTCGGACACGGCCAGCAGCAGGAGGTTGTTGCGCCCGGGCCAGATATCGGTGCCCAGGTGCGTGCCGGAGCCCGTGCCGCGCCCGAACACCCCGTCCAGGCGGGTGTAGTTCGTAAGGCGGCAGCCGGCGAGCACTTCCATGACTTCCTCGTCCACGGCCTCGTTGAAGACGATCATCATCATTTTCATGGGCGTCCTTTCCCGGCCCCCGGCCGGCGCGTCCGTCAGCCCGGCGCCGCGCCCGGGTTTTCCGGCCCGCCGTGGGCGCGGGACCCTTTCAGCCGCGCCTCGAACACGGCATAGAGCGTCGGCACGAACAGCAGGGTAATGAAGGTGGAGACGGACAGCCCGCCGATCATCGTGATGCCGAGCGGCTGCCAGGTTTCGGAGCCTTCGCCGCGCGAGAGGGCCATCGGCAGCAGCCCCGCAAGCGTTGTCAACGTGGTCATGAGCACCGGGCGCAGTCGGTCCTGTCCGCCGCGGGTGACGGCCTCGAGCATGGAGTTCCCGCGGGCGCGCAGGATGTTGATGTAACTGATCAGGACGATGGCGTTATTGACCACAATGCCCATGAGCATGACGATGCCGAGGAAGGTGATGACGCTCAGCGTGGTGCGGGTGAGGGCAAACGCCCAGATCACGCCCGTGAAGGTGAAGGGCACGGAAAACATGACGATGAACGGATCGAGCAGCGACTCGAACTGGGCGGCCATGACCATGTAGACCAGGGCGATGCCCAGCAGGAGCAGCAGGGTCAGATCCCGGAACGCCTTGCCCTGCTCCTCGGATTCGCCGCCGATCTCGATGCTGATCCCGTCCGGCAGCGGAATGGCGGCGAGGGCCGTCCGGATATCCTCGACCACGTGGCCCATGGAGCGGCCGTGCGTGTTGCATTCCACGCGCAGCATGCGCTGCCGGTTCTTGCGCTCGATTTCGATCGGGCCGGCGGTCTCCACGAGGCGGGCCAGATTGGCCAGGGCCAGCCGGTGCCCGGTAAAGGGCGACACGAGCGACAGGGAGTCCAAGTCCTCGGCGCGAAGCCGGTCGGACTCCTGCAGGCGCACCACGATGTCGTAGGTTTCGCCCCGCTCGCGGTAGCGGCTGGCGATCGTGCCGTCCAAGAACGTTTTCACGCTGTCGCCCAGCGTCCGCATGTCGAGCCCCAGGGCGGAGGCTTTCTCGCGGTCCGCCACGATGCGCAACTCCGGGCGATCCAGCTCCCGGGAAATGCTCACGTCCACTGCCCCGGGAATACGCTCCATGGCGGCCTTGAGGTCGGCGGCCACCCGGTCGGTATCCTCGAACGAGTGGCCCAGAATCTCGATCTGGATGGCTTTGCCGCCCGTGCCGGAAATGATGCGGCCCAGCGGGTTACCGGTCGTAATGTCCGTCTTGACGACGCCCGGGATGGCGCTGACGCGCGCGCGCACTTCCTGCGCGATCTCCTCGATGCCGCGCGTGCGCTCGGTCTTGGAAACCAGCTTGGCGCCGGCCGACACGATGTGGGCGCCGGAGACCCCGCCGAACGCGGCGCCCATGCCGCGCGGCGCCCCGCTGCGCACGCGGGTGAACCGCCGTTCGGGCACCGCCTCCTCTAAGATGCGCTCGATCTGTGCCGCCACGCGTTCGGTTTCCTCGACCCGCGTGCCGATGGGCAGATGGACCGTGACGCTCAGATCCCCGGAATCCTCTTCCGGCACGAACTCGTTGCCGACAAAGCGCATCAGGGGCAGCGTGCCCAGGAACAGCGCCGTGAAGCCGAGCACGACCGTCTTGCGGTGGCCGAGCGACCAGGCCAGGGCGGCGGCGTAGCCCCGCTCCCAGGCCTCCAGCCAGCGCCCGATCCGCGCCGTGAGGCCGCGCGCCGCGGCCGGCGCGGTCCGTGCGGCGCGGCCGAGCCACTGCGAGCACAGCATGGGCGTGAACGTGGCCGCCGTGAAGAGCGAGGCTCCCAGCGTGACGCACACGATCACGGCCAGTTCCCCGAACATGATGCCCACCACCCCGGAGACGAACAGAAGCGGCAAGAACACCACGACCGTCGTGGCCGTCGAGGCGGCCACGGACAGGAACATCTCCGAGGCCCCGAAAATGGAGGCTTCGCGCGGCCGGGCGCCCCGCTCGATATGCCGCTCGATGTTGTCCACCATGACGATGGCGTTGTCCACCACCATGCCGATGGCGATGGTCAGCGCGGACAGGCTGATCACGTTGATCGTCTTGCCCGCCCCGAAGAGATAAATGAAGGCGATCAGCAGCGAGAACGGAATCGTAAGCGCGATGATCAGGCTCGGGCGCAGGCGCCGCAGGAAAAACCAGGTCACCAGGATCACCAGCACGGCCGCCGCCCAGACGGTGGATTGCAGCGTGGCCAGCGAGTTCAGGATGTCCTCCGAGGTGTCCATCACCACGAACATGGCCACGTCCGACGGCAACTGGGCCGCCAGCGGCGCCAGCCGCTGCTTGACCCGCTTGGCCACCTCGACCGTGTTGATCCCGATCTGTTTCTGGACGGTCATGAGCAAGCCCCGCCGCCCGTTGACCCGCACCACCACGTCCGGGTCCTCGAAGCCGTCCTCGATGCGGGCCACGTCCTTGAGGTAGACCAGCTTCCCCTCGCGCTGCCCCAGGATGGTCCCCGCGATCTCGGACGGACTCGCGAATTCGCCCGGCATCCGCAGCAGGTACTCGGTCAGGCCGCTCTTGAGCGTGCCGACCGGCTGGGTGACGTTCTCACGGGCCAGGACGGCGTTCACGTCGAGGATCGAGAAGCCCGAGCTCTCGAGCCGGGTCTTGTCCACCCAGATGTTGATCTGGCGGTGCAGGGCGCCGTGGACCTGGACCGTGCCCACGCCGGGCAGCTGGCGCAGGGCGTCGGCGATCCGCTCGTCAACCATGTCGTAGAGGTCCGGGTAGGAGCGGTCGGCGGTAAAGCCCACGAACAGAAACGGGATCATCGCCGTGTTGAACTTGAACACGTAGGGATTGTCCATCTCGTCCGGGATGTCGGGCAGGAGCCGCTTGGCCATTTCGATGCGGTCCCGGATGTCGTTGGACGCCTCATCGAGGTTCTGCCCCCAGCC
>CAZUYI010000224.1:4153-4931 GCA_964624095.1 uncultured Verrucomicrobiota bacterium
TCGTGGCGAGCTGATTTTCCAGGGGCTCGGTGACCTTGATCTCGACGTCCTCCGGGCTGGCGCCCGGGTAGCTCGCAATGACCGAGATGGCCGGCGGCTCGATTTCCGGCATCATGTCCACGCCCAGCCGTGTCAGCGCGTAGAACGAGAGCAGGATGATCCCGAGGAAGATCATCAGGTTCGTGACCGGCCGGCGCACGCCGAATTCGGGAAGGTTCATGCCATGCTTCCTGGGAGGCGGCGCGCCGTCAGTGCGCGCCGCCCGTCGTGACCGGGACGCCCTCGTGCAGACGCTGCTGGCCCATGACGACTACCGGCTCGCCCGGGGCAAGCCCCGTCGTGATCTCGAGCAACGGACCTTCCCGCAGGCCCGAGCGCACGTCCCGGACCGACACCAGCCCGTTACTCACCACGAACACGTACTCGTCCGGCGGCCGGCCGAGCACGGCTTCGCGCGGAACCGTGGCCGCGTCGGCGTGCGCCTCGAGAATCAGGCGCGCGCGGGCGAACATGCCCGGCGATAGCCGGTGTCCGGGATTCGGGATGCGAATCTCCACGGGGGCCGTGCGGGTCTCGACGTCAATTACCGGGCTGACCTGCGACACGCGCCCGGTGAAGACCGTGTTGGGCCAGGCGTCCACGGTCAGCTCGGCCTCAAGGCCGACGCGGATCTCGGGCTGGTAGCGCTCGGGGGCCTGGAGCAGCAGCTCGACGGTGTCCATGGCCACCACGAGCGCGACCGGGGTCTGGGGCGTCACGGCCGCCCCGAGGTCCACGA
>CAZUYI010000225.1:0-4383 GCA_964624095.1 uncultured Verrucomicrobiota bacterium
ACCCGACAGGCGACAATCCCGCGCGACACGATACTGCCCGCCAAGGCTCATGTGCTGGGCCTCGCCGACGTGAGCATTCTGGACTGGGAGACCAAGCGGAAGCGCCGGGGCTGCCTCGATGATGCGCGGCGCTCCGCCCTCTTCGTCAACGGGCTGGAAAACACCCAGCTCTACATCACGGCCTTGCCGGGGGAGATTCACCCGGAGCTGGCGGCGATTGCCGCGATTGTCGAATCCTCCAAGTACACCGCCAAGGTTGCCGGCTTCGGCGGCGGCCAGCAGGCGACGCCGGCGAACATCAAGTATTGGGAGGCGATGGGCTGCGTCGTGGCGGGCGGGATGGAGGCGTACCTGCGGAATCCCCATCTCCGCCTGAGAGGATTCGACATGTCCAGCCCGATGAAGCTGTCGAAGTTCTGCACGGACCGCAACCGGATGCTCATGAAATACAAGCGCCTGGGCGGCGCCGTGACCACGCTGCCGCTGCAGGGCCTGACCGGCATGGTCACGCTGGCCGGATGCGTCGCGCAGTCGCTGGCGGAAACCATCGGCGGCGGGCTGTACATGGAGATGGTCGAGAAGGAGATGACCGGCTCCGCGCATTACGCCTTCAGGATGAGTCCTTCGTTTGTGCCCGCCGACCTGCGTTTCATGCGCGAGGCGTGCTCCGCCGTCGAGAACACCCTGGGCCACATCGCGATCGCCCAGATGCAGGAATACCTTGGCCTGCCGGTGACCAGGACCAACTACGGGAGCGGCAAGAGCGAGTCGAAGTGGTGGGACGTCCAGGACGGGTTCGAGAAGATGCTCAACCGGGTATTCCCCCTGCTGGCGGGGCTGGGCTGGGGCGCGCTGGGCGAAATGGCCACCAACGAGTATTTTTCCTTCGAGCAGGCTCTGCTCGATCTGGAAATGATCGGCATGGGGAATCGCATGATCGAGGGCATCCGCGTGGACGGCAACGCTCTGGACGTCGAGGTGTTCCGACAGGGAGTTGCGGCGGGGCTGTTTGCCGGCCTGGAACACACCGCGGAAAACTATCGCGCGGAGCTGTATCTGCCGCAATTGGCGTCGCGCGATTCGTACACGCAGTGGGACCATGCCGGGCGGAGGGCCATCGAGGAGCGGGCGCACGCGCGGGTCGAGGAAATCATCCGTACCGCCGAGCCCCAGCCGAAGTATCCGCCCGATGTGCAAAGGGATCTGGAAAAGCTGCTGGCCGGGTTCCAGCGGGATTTCAATTGACGCAGGCGCGCAACAGAAGGAGACCCGGCATGAGACGCTGGATTGGCGCATGGAGCGCAGTCGTGATTCTCGGAGCGCGGGCGGCGGCGCAGCCGCCTGAAGCGCAGGTCGTCTGGCCGACGGAATGGACCTTGTTCGGGCCCGTGAAAACCGATGCTCGGGTTTGGGAAGGAGTTGGACGCCCGAAGGGCAGTGTCCGGCCGGAGCTCCTGCCGGGTGACGCCCTGAAAGCCGTGCCGTCGGAACTGGCGATCGCCGGCCAGCGGTATCCGGGGCAGAAAGTGAAACTGGACGAGGGGCGCATGACCCTGGTGCCCCGGATGGGGGAGATAGATATTTTTGCCCGTATCGCGTACCTGCTGGCGCCGGTGACGGCCGCCGCCGACACGACCGTGCAGATCGGGGCTGGGGCGGGCTGGTTCATGCAGTGGTGGCTGGATGGCCGGCCGGTATACGACACGCTGGACAAGGGCAATCAAGCGTATCCGATTACCGCGCGTGACCACGTGTTCAATGTCACCCTGACGAAAGGCGCGCACGTCCTGGCGGTGGCGGTGCTCAACGCGCCCCACGGCAGCCGCATGCTTTTTGAGCTGGCGCTCGCCAGTCCCGGCGACTTACGGGCCAACCCCGTAACGTTTGAAGACGTCATGCAGGCGGGCCGGAAGAAATGCTCGCAACGTCATGTCGGCGTGGATTTCCCCGCCGCACGGGCCGATTTCCAGCGGGCGCTGCCGCTGGCCACGACCGACGCCCAGCAGGCCGAGGCGCGCCTGGCCGTTGGCGACAGTTTGCTTGATGACGTCCGCCGCGAAACCAGCAACACGCCGGCCGAGGCGCGGCGGGAATACGCGGCGGTCCTCGCGCTCAACGGCGCCACGGCCGAGCAGAAAGGAGCCGCCGCGCTGGGACTGGGCGAGGCCCTGCTGCGGGAGAACCGGTGCGAACCGGCTCGCCAGGAATTCGCCAAGGCGCTTGTCGCATCCACCAATACCGACTGGTTGGCGACCGTCCGGTTCGCCGTGGCGCGATCCTACATCCAGGAGAGAGACGTTGACGCCGCGGAGCGGGAATTGAAGCAGCTTCAGTCCATGGCCGGGCTGGAAGACTACATGCAGTTCAACGCCCAGTCGCACCTGGATGCCGTCAGCCTGATGCCCCGCCTCCAGCCCGGACACCCGCGGCTGTTCTTCAACACCAACACCTGGCCGGCGGTCAGGGCGCGGGTTGCGGCCGATCCGGAGACGTTCCGCGCATTTCAAGACAGCACGACCCGCCTGCCGGACACGTTCGAATCCCGGAACTGGGGCGGCGATGCATTGCCGCGAGCCGCCTTTGTGTACCGGGTGACCGGCGACCCCGTGTTGCTGGGCAAGATCCGCGCGATGCTGAGGGCCTGCGTGGATTATTATTACGGCCGGCGCGACGCGGCTACCGACTATGACTCGCGGCTGGGCTGCGTGGCGGCCCTGGACTGGACGTGGAACGACCTGCCGCCGGAGGAGCGGACGGGGCTGGCACGCGACCTGCTGAAGGATCTGTACGGCATGCACGTCGAAGACCTGCTCTGCCGGGACGCGCGGAAGCAGTATTCGAAGTATAACTATTACTACGCGCCTTCGATCGTCATCTACGCGGCGCTGGCGGCGTTTCAACCGGAAATGGATCCGGTGGACTACCTGAGGGCCGTCGCCCTGCTGGGCCGCGGATATTACGCCCATATGGTGGAAGGCTTCCCGCGCTACGCCGCCATTTCGCGGGATGGCAGCGCCGCCATGACGGAACTGGAGTACGGCTTCGGGCATATCCCCGCGCCCCTCTGGTCGTTCATGCACTGCTGGCAGTCAGCGCTGGGGGGCCAGATTCCCGGCGAATGGACCTATGCGGGCGTTGCCCCGGAGTGCGTCCTGCGCAACCTGCTGGGCATCGACACGGAAGCTCGCCGCGGCGGCCCTAAAGGCAGGCATTTCAACTTTTCCCGCTCCTGGGGCGGATACGACATGCATCTGGGAATGATATACACGTATCTGGGCCAGTTCATTCATTTCTTCAGCAAGACCCATCCCGCGGACGCGGCGGTCGCCGGATTCCTGCGCGACCGCATCGCGGAGGCTGGCGGCACGCCGACTCCCGGTTTCTCAACCTATGGCGGCGTGGATCCGGTCTATCCGTTCCTGCTGGACCTGTCCGGCGCGCCGCCGCCCAGGCTCCCGCCAGACCTGCCCCTGGCGCGGCTGTACAGGGGCAACGGCCAGGTGCTGATGTCATCCGGTTTCGAACCCGATTCCACCTATGTGCTGTTCTGCTGCGGCACCGATGATCCGGAGGATACGCGGTCGGATGCCTCCGAGCAGTGTGACAGCGGGCATTTCACCATCTTCCGGCAGGGCTACCTGGCGCTGGACAGCGGCACCCGCGCCCAGTGGCAATCGGGCGGACTGGCCGGCGTGAACTACACGGATCAGAGCGTGGCGCATAACACCGTGCTGATCCACATGCCGGACGAGAAAATGTCCAGGGAGGGAGGCATTCAGGTTCGGGTTCACGGCGGACAACGGCAACGGCCCCATGGCGCCAGGCCCGTCGCGTTTGAGAGCGATCCGCTCTTTGCCTACGCCGCCAGCGACTTGACGGCGACGTATCATACCAACAAGTGCGCGCAGATGGTCCGCCAGTTCGTGTACCTGCCGCCGGATCATTTCGTGGTGTTCGACCGCGCGGTTTCGAAGCATGCCGAGTATGCGAAGGCGTGGCTGCTGCACACGGGCAATGAACCTGCCGTCTCGGGCAAGGAGTTCCGCGCCGACCAGGAGCAGGGGCGGCTCTACTGCCGCACGCTGCTGCCGGCGGACGCCACCCTGGAGACGATCGGCGGGCCGGGCAAGGAGTTCTGGGCCGGCGGTCAAAACTGGCCGATCCCGGCGGATGCCCCTTATCTTAAAGAGAAGTTTGGCATCACCAACGCCGCAGACGTGCCGGAGTGGATGGGCCGCTGGCGCGTCGAGGTCAAGCCGGGCGCCGCGCGGGCGGAGGACTGCTTCCTGCACGTGATCGAAGTGGGCGACCGGGACGCGCGGAACGCCATGACGCCCACCACCCTGATCGAGGATGACCGGACCGCCGGCGTGGAGTTCCAGG